>JACCTQ010000137.1 GCA_013812265.1 Actinomycetota bacterium | reverse complement strand
CGGACCGAACGGGCGAGGAGGACGACACCATGCTCCACGCGGCACACGCCTCGCGCTTTCACTGGGGCGAGGTCGGCGCACCGGTGAACCTCGCGCGGGGCGAATGGCAAGTCTCACGCGTGTACGCGACGCTGGGCCGGGCCGAGCCCGCTCTTCACCACGCCCGGCGGTGTCTCGAGCTCTGCGAGGCGAGCGAAGTCGAGGAGTGGGACCTCCCCTATGCGTACGAGGCGATCGCCAGGGCAGAAGGTGTCGCCGGCAAGCGCACGGAGGCCGAGCGGTACGAGCGTCTGGCACGCGAGGCGGCAGAGCGCGTCACCGACGCCGATGATCGCGAGCACCTGCTGGGCGACCTCGCGACCCTGCCGTCAGTCCTACGGAGCATTTGACTCTCCCGCAACGGGAGACCGTACGGTCATGAGCGTGGAGATCGAAACGACCTCGCTGTTCTCGATCGGCCGCTTCTCTCGCGTCAGCGGACTGACGGTCAAGGCGCTCCGCCACTACGCGGAGATCGGCCTCCTCCGTCCCGCCCGCGTGGACGAGGACAACGGTTACCGCTACTACACGCTCAGCCAGGCCCGCGAGGCGGAGGCGATCAGGCGACTGCGGTCGCTCGAGGTGCCGCTCGAGGAGATCCGAGAGCTCGTCGGCGCCGATGCCTGCGTTCTGCGCGATCGCCTGCGCTCGCATCAGGCGCGCATGGAAGGCAGGGCGGTCGAGACACGCAGGATCGTGGCCGAGCTCCAGGCAATCATCGACGGAAGGGAGTCGCTCGTGCCCGAGGCACAGGAAGTCAAGGTTCGTTTTCAGATGGACATTCAGGAGGTGCCTGAAACCCAGGTGCTCGTCTTGGAGGAGCACGTCCGCGCTGACGAGATGAGTAGTGTGGTCCCGCGGGCAATCGACGAGGTCGGTACGTATCTGAAGGAGCTGGGCACGAGCCCGACCGGTCCTCCGATTTGCATTTGCCCGTCCCCGGACGAGGACGGCATGCTCGACCACGAGACGGGCTGGCCGGTCACCGAAGAGGCGCCCGGGGCTGGCCGAATCAAGGGGAAGACCCTCCCCGCGACCCGCGCGCTCGTCATGAAGCACGTCGGCCCGTACGAGCAGCTCAGCCGCTCCTACCGGCTGATGAGGGAGGTCATGGAGGAGGACGGCCTCACCGAGATCGCGCCGCCGCGGGAGCTCTACTGGACCGACCCCGAGGAGGTCCCGGATCCGAACGACTACGTCACCGACATCGTGTGGCCGATCGGGCCAGACGGCGAGCTCGACAAGACGCGCGACCACTTCAGGAAGCGGGTGGAGTCGGAGTAGAGGCCGTGCACGTCTACGTGCCCCACCTTGCGGGCTAGATAGGAGGGATTGGCGAAAAGCGGGTAGGGGATTATCGGTGCCCCGAGTTACGCGCGCTTTCGGGATCGCTCCCACGGATCGTCGGTCACGTCGCGGACACCCTGTTGCGGTGACAACAAAGAATCGCGAATCTGTCGCGGCGACAGCGAGCTTTTTCGGTCCGATCCCATCGCGCGACGAGTAGTTGAAGGACGCCCCAGCGAGTGGCGTTTCCGCTATTGCTGAGACAGAAGCTCGCAACGCCCGCGTCCAAGTGCGCTTGCCGAGAACCGCCTGAGTTCGTATGCGTGTGTCGCGCATGACCACGGTCCAGCCGTTGGTCCCAGCGACAGGCAGCCAATCCTCGTCCAGCGCGTCCTTGCGAAGGTCGCGCTCCACGCAAACCTGACGATGCTGGCGCGGCTCGGGCAGGCGCTCGCGCGGACGGATCGGCTAAGAGCCGTCGCGTAGCCTCGCCTGCCGCAGCGCGTCCCTTAGCTCGCCGTAGCGTGTCTCGACCTCAGGAACAAGCCCTTTGTCGCGCAGTTGCTGCGCGTAGGCCTCCAACACATCGCGTGGGATCGGTTCCAGCGGTGGGAATCGCGCGGCGATGGATGGATCACCCACGATCACTGCGTACGGCTCCGCGAGTTGCATCCCGCCGCGAGCGGCGTCAACGATGCCGCACTCAACCTTCACGATGTCGCGCGTTATCCATTTGTGACTCCCAGCGTCGCCGTCCTCGCCTGTGAGGAGATCCCACTCGAACAGCGTCCCTGGCGTCTGAAGCTCTCGACGCCGCCCCCACGCCTCCGCGAAGCGTCCATCCGCGACCACGGCAACGAAGTCCACGTCGCTTACCTCGTCAGCGGCTCCACGAGCAAACGAGCCGAGCAGCATCAACCCATCGAATTCCGGCATAGCCGCGACACGTTCGCCCACATGCAAGAGGATCGGCCACTGTCGCTGAGCCTCCGCGTGCCGTCGGGTCGGCCAATCGGCAATCACCGCCGACAACGCTACCCTTCGACCCGCTTTCGCCAATCCTCCTAGTCGGACTCGTACATCGTCCGCGCACGCCGCGCCCGCGAGGGATAGCTCAGCACATCGGTCGAATCCACGAACTGGTCGACGGCGCCGATCGGCGGCCGCGACCGGAGCCATGGATCCTCCACCCTTTCTAGACAAGCGTCGACAAAGCGGTCGGAATCGAGGACGAGGAACGGCCGGCCGTGAAAGGACCGCACGTTTACGTCTAGCTGCTCGGTGATCCCGAGCGCGTTGTGGCGCCTAGCGAGCTCCTCGATCGCTCGAGTCAGCGCATCCTGCCGCGTCGTGAAATCTGCAGCTGCCAGAGCATCGGAGACCGACGATCCGATCGATCGGTACGCATCGAGGCTGCGAAAGGCCGACCCGAGCCATTTGCTGTAGGGGGCGTAGCGGCGCTCGAGGAGGAAGCACAGCCGCACGATCTCGCGAACGAGCCGCGCCGCAACGAGGCGAGAGCCGAGCTCGTCGCCTACCTCGGCCGTCCGCCCGACGAACGGCTCCTCCTGAGCGAGCCGCCTCCACTGGCAGCCGAGCATCCACACCCACACGTCGTCGGGATACCAACGCAGCGACTCCCGCAACGGGCGCAGCTCGCCCAGGCCGTCATGAAAGACGGCGCCCGCCGTTACCTCGAGCAGGAGTTGCTGCGGAGTCACGAGCCAGTCGCGGGCGGACATTCCGCGGCGTGGGTCGAAGCCGAGTTGCTCCTCGAGCCACTCCCCCAGCGGAGTCACCTGCACGTGGTGCGAGACAGGCACGGCATCCCAGCCGAACCGCGTCGGCCAGCCGCGGTAGCTCTCCGGCAGCCCGGAATCGATTGCCTCCCCGACTGCGTGGGCGTCCTCCAGCCCGACGAAGACCTGGAGGCGCGGCCCCCAGCCATGGTCGGTCGAACGCTCGCTGTCGAAGCCAAGGACTTCGGACCCCCAGCCGAGCAGCGCGGCGGAGTGCGGGACGTCGCCCACGAGGGGAGCGATCGCCTCCTCGTAGAACCCGCGCGCAAGGTCGAGGCCGGACAGGAACTCAGGCACGCTGCGATCGTACGCCGCGGCGCTTGGGCGGCCCCGGTAGCGGACTCGCTCCAGACGCCTACAAAGGCCCCGCCTCCGCGAGACGCTCACAAGTAGTCCACCGAGCCGAGCGGCACGCCCGGCCCTCCTGTACGCGAGATCAGACCAGCAGCTGCTCGAAGCGGTCGGCGTCGTCGAACGGGCCGATGAGCGCGAGCCGCAGGCCGTTCTTCCCGATCACGTCCTGCGCCACGCGTTGCACGTCGTCTCCCGTCACCGCGTCGATACCGGCCAGGACCTGTGTGGGCTCCACGGCGCCGTCCTCGAGGATCTCGCGCCGCAGGCCGAAGTTGATCATGCCGTGCGGGCTCTCGAGCTGGAGCACGAAGCGGCCCTTGGCGAAGTTTCTCGCCTTTTCGAGCTCGTCCGAGGGCACCGGCTCCTCCGCGATCCGCTTGATCTCCCCGACGATGGTCGAGACGGCCTCGTCGATGCGGGTGATGTCCACGCCCGCCTGCGAATAGAGCGAGCCGGCGTCCGTATAGCTGTGGTTGATGCCAAAGACGTAGTAAGCGAGGCCGCGGCGCTCGCGCACCTCGGTGAAGAGGCGTGACGACATGCCGCCCCCCAGCACCGTCGCGAGCAGCTGAAGCGCGTAGCGGTCGGGATGCGAGAGCGGGTAGCTCGGCACCCCGAGACACAGGTGAGCCTGGTCGGAGTCCTTCGAGTGCACCTTCACGAGCGAGCCGTTCTGGGCCGGCGGCCTCGCCGGCTCCGGCCGTTCACCTCCCTCGCGCTCCAGGTCGCCGAGCAGCATCTCGAGCCGCGGCATGAGATCGCCGTCGATCCGCCCGCCGACGCCCACAACGAGCCGCTCGGGCGTGTACCAGCGCTCGATGTAGTCCATGAAGGTGTCGCGTGTGGCGGAGCGGACGGTTTCCTTGCGGCCGATGACCTCCCAGCCCAGCGGCTGATCGCCGTAGAGCAGCTCTTCGTACACCCCGTCGACGAAGTCGCGCGGGGTGTCGAAGTACATGTTCATCTCCTCGACGATCACCCCCTTCTCGCGCTCGATCTCCTCCGGATCGAACTTCGAGTTGCGGATCATGTCCACGAGCACGTCGAGCGCGGTGTCGCGGTGCTCGGCCGCGCAGCGGACGTAGTACCCCGTGTACTCCTTGCCGGTGAAGGCGTTGAACTCCCCACCGATGGAGTCGACCTCGCCCGCGATGTCGCGCGCGGTCGGGCGACGCTCCGTGCCCTTGAAGAACATGTGCTCCGCGAAGTGGGCGATGCCGTTCGTCTCCCGCGTCTCGTAGCGGGATCCGGCCGCGAGCATCAGGAAGCACGAGACCGACTGCGCGTTCGGCATGGGGGCAGTGAGCACCCGGAGGCCGTTCGGAAGCGTGTGCCGCTCGAAGACGCTCATCCGGAAAGAAGCTTACGCCACGCCTCCGGGACCGGAACCGTGCTGCGGGTCTCGTAGTCGAAGCCGACGCACACCGTCTTTGCCTCGGCGGCGAGCCGGCCCGCGGACTCGAGCCGGTACTCGAGCTCGAAGCTCTTCGTCCCGAACCGGGAGGCGCGCACGCCGATATCGACCGTCTCGCCGAACGCGACCGTCGACCGAAAATCGATCTCCGCTCGCGCCACGACCATGCCCAGGTCTTCCAGGCGCGTCACGAGGCCGCGCTCGCGGAGAAAGGCCGTCCGGGCCTCCTCCAGGTAGGTCAGGAACACGGCGTTGTTCACGTGCTCCATCGCGTCGAGGTCGCGAAAACGCACGGGCTCCCGGTAAACGAAAGGGAACCCTTCCATCGGCGGGATGCTACTGGGCTTCCGGCGAGGCAAGGAACTCCCCGGCGGACGAGAACGGTCGGA
>JACCTQ010000122.1 GCA_013812265.1 Actinomycetota bacterium | reverse complement strand
GCGGCCGCTACACTTCCGCATTCGTGCCTCGCCACCGCACAGCCCGGCTGGCGGTCCTGGCCTCGTCGGTTCAGCGCTCCGCCTCCGCCCCGTACCCCTCCCGCAGTAGCACCGCCCTCCGGCGGCGCATCGTGGTTGGCGTTCTCGTAGCGCTCTCGCTCGTCCTCATCACCGGCTACTTCCGGGAATCCGAGCAAGGAGGTCTTCATGACGCTCAAGATGTCGCGGCGACCGTCCTGCGTCCGTTCGAGATCGGTGCGGAACGCGTGGCCCGACCATTCAAGGACGTCTATGGTTACTTCGCCGGGCTTGTCCATGCGAAAGGAGAAGTCGATCGGCTTAAGCGCCAGAACAGCCAGCTGCGCGTGCTGGTCGCCGAGAACCAGTTCGCCGCCCAAGAGCGGGACGACCTCCGCAAGCAGCTGAAGTTCCAGGCCGGGCCTACCTACCCGAAGGATTTCAGGGCCGTCTCAGCAGAGGTGATCTCCCAACCTCCGACGCAGTTCGAGCGCGAAGTCGCCATCTCCGTCGGATCCAGTCACGGCGTTCGCGACGACGACCCGGTCGTCACTGCAGACGGCCTCGTTGGCAAGGTGACACTCGTCACTGCCCACCAGTCGCGTGTGACGCTCATCTCGGACGAGGAGAGCGGCGTCTCCGCCAGGGTCGTCCGCCGACAGGCGTCCGGACTACTCGAGCGCGGCCACGGGGGGGCCGACTCGCTCGTGCTCGATCTCGTGACCAGGGACAAGTTCGTGGATAAAGGGGACGTGCTCGTCACCGCGGGTTGGCGGCTCGGAGAGTTGGCCCCCGTCTATCCCGAGGGAATCTTGATCGGGGTCGTCTCGGGTGTGGGACAGACCGATACCGATACGTTCAAGAGCATTCAGGTCAAGCCCTACGTCGACCTGTCCGCGCTACGCACCGTGATGGTGCTCGTTCCGAAGAACGCCAAGCGGTGATGCCGGGCGACGTCGCCCGCGTCGGAGCACTCGTCTTCGTCGCCTCGATCGTGCAGGTCAGCATCCTGAACTCGATGTCCTTTCTCGGCGGGACGCCAGACCTTCTGCTCGTGACGCTGGTTGCGCTCGCTCTCCTGCGCGGCGCCGTCTTCGGCGCGGTGGCGGGGTTCTTCGCCGGCCTGATCGTGGACACGGCCACACTCCAGACGCTGGGTCTGACCTCGCTGCTTCTGACTCTCGCGGGCTACTGGATCGGGCGGTACGGGGAGACGACGGGCCGCGATCGTGCACACGCCCCGCTCGTCTCGGTTGCCGTCGTCACCGTTCTGTTCGCCGCCGGCTCGCTTGCGATTCGTTTCGTGCTCGGGGAGCCCAGCCCCGCCCGCATCGTGTTCGACGCCCTGCCCGCGACGGTGGTCGGCAATCTGATCTTTGCGGTTCCGGTCTACGCCCTCTGCGAGCGACTCCTCCGGAGAGCCCGCCGCCCCGAGGTCGCCGGAGAGGTGCGACTTCTTGGCTAGCACCGGGCTTCGTGCCGGATCGGATCGGTTCCTGCCGCCGGACCCGCGGGTCGAGGAGCCGCATCGCCTAACCCCTCAGCTCGCGCTGCGGGTGGGCCTTCTGGGTGCGCTCGCTCTCTTCGTTTTTGCGGTCTTGTTCCTGCGGTTGTGGGCGCTCCAGATCCTGTCGGGCAACGAGTACCTGCGTGCGGCACAGACGAACCAGCTGCGAACGGTGAGGATCGAGGCCAAGCGCGGCCCGATCCTCGATCGCAAAGGTCGGCCGCTCGTCACGAACGCACCCAGCACCGCCGTCCTCGTCTGGCCGGCCGATCTCCCGCTCGAGCGCCGCTACCACGAGCTCCGCCGCCTGGCGAAGGTGCTCGACGTGCCACTCGCTCCAATCGTCGCCGACATGAAGAAGCGCCGCGGCGATCCATTGACGCCCGTGGTGGTCAAGACGGACGTGGACAAGCGTCACGTCTATTACCTGGAGGAGCACGGCGAGGACTTCCCTGGCGTGCAGGTGGCCTATACATACGTGCGGCGCTACGACCAGGGCATGCTGGCTGCGCACGTTGTCGGCCACGTCGGCGAGATCTCGCCGGAGCAGCTGAAGAAGAAGCGCAGGCAGAACTATCGCGCCGGCGACAAAATCGGTCAGGGCGGTCTCGAATGGGCCTTCGACCGCTATCTGAGGGGGCGGCCCGGGCTCGCGCAGCTGCGCGTCGACTCTCTCGGCCGGCCGCGAAGCGACCTCGTTCCACGCCAGATTCCAACCGACGGGAACGGCATCCAGTTGACCCTCGACATCGATGTTCAGCGGGCGGCCGAGCGCGCCCTGAAGACGTGGAT
>JACCTQ010000058.1 GCA_013812265.1 Actinomycetota bacterium | reverse complement strand
CAGGAGATCGACAGCGCGACCGGTTTCCAGACGGCACGCCGCTTCTTCGCGTCGGAGATCACGCAGTACGACTTCAAGGTGAAGGTGCTGTGGTGGATCGGGCTCACGGTCGCGGGCGCGTGGCTGTTGGCGAAATCACGCTTCGGCAACTGGATCTACGGCGCGGGCGGCGATCCCGTCGCGGCGCGCAACGTGGGCGTGCCGGTCGCGCGGACGAAGATCATGCTTTTCATGATGACCTCGGGCGTGGCCGCGCTGATGGGGATCATCACAGCGCTCGAGCTCCGCTCGATACAGGCGAAAGAGGGCATCGGGCTCGAGTTCATCTTCATCATCTGCGCCGTCGTCGGCGGTTGCCTGCTGACCGGGGGCTACGGATCCGTAATCGGGACGTTCTTCGGCGCCGCGATGCTCGGCATGGTGCAGCTCGGGATCATCTTCGCCGAGTGGGACAGCAACTGGACCTTCACCTTCCAGGGCGCGATCCTGTTCGCGGCTGTCCTGCTGAATACGATCATCCGCAGCCGTGCGCAGGGGGCGAGATGACGGTGGCAGCGCACCTGCTCGAGGCCGACGCGATCTCGAAGTACTACGGCAACATCGTCGCGCTGAAGGAGGTCTCGACACACGTCGACGGGGGCGAGGTGACGTGCATCCTCGGGGACAACGGCGCGGGCAAGTCGAGCTTCATCAAGGTCCTCTCCGGCTCTCACCGCCACGATGCGGGGCGGCTGCTCGTCGAGGGCGAGGAGGTGCACTTCGCGTCTCCGCGCGATGCGCGCGCGAAGGGGATCGCGACCGTCTACCAGGACCTCGCGATGGTCCCGTTGATGTCGATCTGGCGCAACTTCTTTCTCGGGGCGGAGCCGCGGAAGAGGCTCGGCCCAGTGCAGTGGTTCGACGCTGCGGCCGCGAAGCGAGTCGTTCGCCGGGAACTGACCGAGATGGGGATCGACATCCGCGATCCTGACCAGCCGGTCGGAACTCTGTCGGGGGGCGAGCGGCAGTCGGTCGCCATCGCACGGGCCGTCTACTTCGGCGCGCGCGTGCTCATCCTGGACGAGCCGACCTCAGCGCTCGGCGTGAAGCAGGCCGGCATGGTGCTCAAGTACATCCTGCAGGCACGCGACCGCGGCGTCGCTGTCATCTTCATCACGCACAACCCGCACCACGCCTACCCGGTTGGCGACCGTTTCGTGATCCTGAACCGCGGCCAGAGCCTCGGCACCTACGACAGGTCCGAGATCGGTCGGCAGGAGCTCGTGCGCCTCATGGCCGGCGGCCGCGAGCTGGCGGAGCTCGAGCACGAGCTCGAGGCGATCAAGGCCGATGTAGGCTCGTGAGGTTCCTCATGTCGCGGAGCCCGGCTCTGCCGGGCGGGAGCGAAAGGCGGCCAGAGGCGTGAGGCTCACGGCCGCGCAGGCGTTGTTCCGCTTCCTGGCAGCGCAATACGTCGAGCGTGACGGCGTCGAGCAGCGCTTCTTCGGCGGCTGCTTCGGCATCTTCGGCCACGGCAACGTCGCCGGGATCGGCGAGGCACTCTACGAGAGCCCCGATCTGCTGACGTACTACCAGGCCCGCAGCGAGCAGGGGATGGTGCACACCGCTGCCGGCTACGCGCGGATGAAGAACCGCCTGGGCACGATGGCGTGCACGACGTCGATCGGGCCCGGCGCGACGAACATGGTCACCGGTGCTGCGCTCGCGACCGTGAACCGGCTCCCGGTGCTGCTGCTGCCGGGCGACGTGTTCGCCTCGCGCCGGCCTGACCCGGTGCTGCAGCAGCTCGAGCTTCCGTGGGCCGGCGACGCGTCGGTGAACGAGACGCTCCGCCCTGTGTCGAGATACTTCGACCGGATCTGGCGGCCGGAACAGGTCGTACCGGCGGCGCTCCAGGCGATGCGCGTGCTGGTGAGCCAGGCGGAGACGGGGGCGGTCACGCTGGCCTTCCCGCAGGACGTGCAGACGGAGGCCTTCCACTGTCCGGACGGCTTTCTGCGCAAGCGGGTGTGGCACGTGCCGCGCACGCTTCCCGACGAGGCGACGATCGCGCAGGCCGTCGGGCTGGTCCGCGCGGCCAGGCGGCCGCTCCTCGTCGCCGGCGGTGGGGTCATCTACTCGGAGGCAACCGACGCGCTCCAGCAGCTCTGCGACCAGACCGGAATCCCGGTCGGGGAGACGCAGGCGGGCAAGGGATCGCTGCCGTACGACCACGCCTCGGCGCTCGGCGCGCTCGGCGTCACCGGCACCTTCGCCGCCAACCGCGTCGCCGCCGAGGCCGATCTCGTGATCGGCGTGGGGACGCGCTGGTCGGACTTCACGACCGCGTCGAAGACGGCATTCCGGAACCCCGACGTCCGCTTCGTGAACGTCAACGTCGCCGACTTCGACGCGGCGAAGCTCACCGGTCTCGCGCTCGCCGGCGATGCCCGTGCGACCCTCGAGCGGCTCGCGGAGCTGCTCGCAGGCTGGTCCGTCGGGGATGCCTACCGCGCCGAGGCCGAACGGCTCAACCGCGAGTGGGACGCGGAAGTAGCGCGCCTCTACGCGCTCGAGCACGAGCCGCCGGCGCAGAGC
>JACCTQ010000049.1 GCA_013812265.1 Actinomycetota bacterium | reverse complement strand
ATGGTCGGCCGGCGCACCCGGTAGCCCGGAAGCGCAGGGGGTGCGGTTTCGGCAACGTCTCTCGTCATGGCTGGAGCGGCGCGCGTCCGGCCGCGCCTCGGCGAAAGAGCGTAGCCGATGGAGCTTGCAGGCCGGGCCACCGTCAAGGCACTGCTTTCGAGACCAGGCGAGCCGCTCGCGAAGGGAGACGTCGCTGGCATTCCGATCGACTCCGTACCCGGGCCAGCACCTTGTAGTGGGACCACGCGGGCGCCCACCAAGGCGACTTCAGCGCGGAGGCCCTGTGTACCGCTCGAACATGTTCCGAAGTATGCCTCTTGCTCATCGACGAGTGCATATAATGAGCGACGGCGTGGTGAAACGTACTTCACTCAACCTCGAGCTCGGTCTGGTGGCGGAAGCCCGCGCAGTCCTGAACACGCGCGGGACGACCGACACGATCCACGCGGCGCTCGCGGACGTCGTCCGGCGCCAGCGGCTGCGGGAACTCGCCGAGCAACGCTTCGACGACCTGACCGCGGAGGCGCTTGCGGAACTTCGCGCGACGCGCTAGATGCCGTCCCCGGCGGCGTGCCAATTTCCGATCAAGCATCTAGGCGATGAGCTCGGCGGCCACGCCTCCGGCGAGGAAGCGCCCACGGGCGGTAAGCGAGATGGCCTCGTCCACAGCTGCGCCGTCCGCCGGGGCTCGAGTGAGCAGTCCGCCGCGCTCGAGCCTCGCGAGCGCGGCATCGTCGAGGGCGCCCCGGACGCCCGCCAGCGGCAGTGGCTCATCGAGGCGAAGCCCGAGCATCACCCGCTCCCGGCGCCGAACGGCCTCCGGCAGCGCCTCCACTTCGCGTGCCGGCCGAGCGCCTCGCATCAGTGGTCCGGTGTAGAGCGAGAGCCGAGCGGTATTCCGCGACCGCCGGCCACCCACGGTGGACACGGCACCGAGGCCGATGCCGAGGTAGTCGGATCCCGACCAGTACGCGAGGTTGTGACGGGCGCGGAGGTCGCGCGCCTCGGAGCGGCAGAAGTTGGCCGTCTCGTACCAGCGGTAGCTCGCTGTCGTCAGCGTCTCGACGACCCGCTCGTAGTACGCCTCCATCGTCTCTGCCTGGGCGGCGAGCTCCTGACCGTGAGCGTAGGTGAAACGCGTACCGCGTTTGGCCTCGAGCTCGTAGCACGAGAGGTGCTCCGGCTCGAGCGCGAGAGCCTCGCTCAGATCGCGGTCGAGATCGGAGGCGCTCTGGCCGGGAATGCCGTAGATGAGGTCGAAAGAGATGTTGTCAAAACTGGCATCGCGAAGATGGTAGACCGCGCGCCGGACATCGTCCGGCCCGGCGCGGCGCTCGAGCGTCCGCAGCAGGTGCGGCCGAAAGCTCTGCACGCCGAGAGAGACCCGGTTGACGCCGTGTCGTCGAAGCAGGCGGCCGAGCTCCGCCGTGACTGTCTCCGGATTCGCCTCCACCGTGACCTCGGTCGCAGCGGGCAAGCTCTCGAGGAGCCGCGCCAGTGCGCGCGACTCGGTGAACGTGGGCGTTCCACCGCCCACGAACACGGTCTTCAGCTCCGGTGCGAGCAGCTCCCGCTCGAGCGCCAGCTCGACGAGCAGCGCCTCGACGTACGGCGCGTGCTCCTCCCTGCGACCGACGGCGGTGACGAAGTCGCAGTAGCCGCAGCGATGCGCGCAGAAGGGAACGTGAACATAGAGGTGCTCGACCCGGCCGGTCACCGCTTGCCCCCGTCCAGGTTGAGAACGGCAAGGAAGGCCTCCTGGGGCACCTCCACCGCGCCCACCTGCTTCATGCGCTTCTTGCCCGCCTTCTGCTTCTCGAGCAGCTTTCGCTTGCGCGTGATGTCACCCCCGTAGCACTTTGCGAGCACGTCCTTCCTCTTCGCCTTGATGGTCTCCCGCGCGATCACCCGAGAGCCGATCGCGGCCTGAACCGGGACGTCGAACATCTGCCTGGGGATCTCGACGCGGAGGCGCTCCACCAGCGCCTTCCCGCGCGCGTAGGCGTTGTCGCGATGGACGATCAGAGAGAGCGCGTCCACCGAGTCACCTGCGATGAGCACGTCGACACGCACGAGCTTCCCCTCGCGAAAGCCGATCAGGTCGTAGTCGAAGCTCGCGTACCCGCGCGTTTGCGACTTCAGCTGGTCGTAATAGTCCAGAACGATCTCCGCCAGCGGAAGCTCGTACGACAGCAGAACGCGTGTCTCGGATAGGTACTCCATGTGATCGAAGCGGCCGCGCCGCTCGTTGTTCAGCTCCATGACAGGTCCCACGAACTCCTTGGGCACGATGATCGAGGCCTTTATGTAGGGCTCCTCGACCCGCTCGAGCTCCGCCGGCATCTCCGAGGGGTTGTGCACCTCGACGGACTCTCCGCTGGGCGTAATGATGTTGTAGGCGACGTTCGGCGCCGTAACCAGCAGGTCGAGATCGAACTCCCGCTCGAGCCGCTCGCGCACGATCTCCATGTGCAGGAGGCCGAGAAAACCGCAGCGAAACCCGAACCCGAGCGCCTGCGAGGTCTCGGGCTCGTAGAACAGCGCCCCGTCGTTCAGCTTGAGCTTCTCGAGGGCGTCCCGGAGTTCCGGATAGTCGTCGGAATCGGTCGGGAAGAGACCTGCGAACACCATGGGCTTGACGTCCTTGTAACCGGGGAGCGGGTCGCTCGCGGGTCGCGCTGCCGACGTCAGCGTGTCCCCCACGCGCAGCTTGCTGACGTCCTTCAGCCCCGTGATCACGTAGCCGACCTCTCCGGCCTCGAGCGACTCGACCGCCTGCCGCGTCGGAGCGAAGAACCCGAGCTCCTCCGCTTCGAAGCGCGTTCCCTGCGCCATCGCCCGCAGCGGCTCGCGCGTCCGGAACGAACCGTCGACGACGCGCACGAATGCAACCACGCCGCGGTACTGGTCATACGACGAGTCGAAGATGAGGGCGCGAGCCGGCGCCTCGCGATTCCCCGAAGGAGCGGGAATGCGTTCGACGATCGCGTCGAGCACCTCCCCCACGCCGACGCCGGTTTTCGCCGAGATGCGAAGGACGTTCTCAGGGTCGTCACCGACCAGCTGCGCGAGCTCGGCTGCCGCGCCATCCGGATCCGCCTGCGGTAGATCGATCTTGTTCGCCACGGGGACGATCTCGAGATTGTTCTCGATTGCCAGGTAGGCGTTCGCGAGCGTCTGCGCCTGGATTCCCTGCGCCGCGTCGACGAGCAGCAGGCTGCCTTCGCATGCCTGCAGCGAGCGCGACACCTCGTACGTGAAATCCACGTGCCCGGGCGTATCGATCAGGTTTAGCTGGTGCCCTTTCCAGAGGACGCGGACGGCCTGGGCCTTGATGGTGATCCCCCGCTCCCGCTCCAGCTCCATGGTGTCCAGCACCTGCTCGCGCATGTCGCGGTCTGCCACGGCATCGGTGAGCTCGAGCACACGATCGGCGAGCGTCGACTTGCCATGATCGATGTGCGCGATGATCGAGAAATTGCGGATATGTGGCTGGTCCATGACGAATCAGGCGCGGCGGAAGCTGGCCCGCAGAGAGAGTAGCGTCTCGATCTCGCGCACCCGCAGCGCACGGCACGCGCCGAGGTACACGACCAGCCCGGCCGCGAGCGCCGCGACGACGGAAGCCAGCTGCCCGCCGAAGGAACGCCCGAGCGCGTCGTCCACCACCCACCATACGCCGTATGCCACCCCCGCCAGCGCGCCTGAAGCGACCGTGACGCGAACGAGCGACGACGCGATCGCACGGAGCTCCATGCGACCGAGACGACGCCGCAGAAGAACGATCAGCATGGTTGCCGCCGCCATATTCGCGAGTGACACGGCGAGCGGGATGCCCCAAGCACCGACGGGGTAGAGCGCCCAGTACAGCGCGACGTTGACCACGACGTTCGCGACTGCGACGGTGGTTGGGATCCATGGCTGCTGCAGGCTGAAGAACCCCCGGTTCAGGAGCAACATCATCCCGTTGAAGGCGAGCCCGAGCGAGAAGGCTGCGAGAGCACCTGCGACGATCGGCGTCTCGTCCGGATCGAAGCGCCCGCGCTCGTAGAGCAGCCGGACGATCGGCTCTGCCAGCACCGCAGAGACTGCGGCCGCGGGGATGAGCAGGAAATTGATCTGGCGCAGGCCCGCTGAGACGGTCGACCGAAAACCTTCCATATCCGCACGCGCGGCGAGCCGCGAGAGAGCCGGAAAGAGAACCGTCGCCACGGCCACCGAGAACATGCCCTGCGGGAGCATGTAGACGCGAAACGCCTTGTCGATCGCGTTGGGCGCGATCGTCGGATCGATCAACTTCGCCGCGAACAGCGTGCCGATCACCGCATTGACGTTGATGAGGCCGAGACTGAGCGTCACCGGGCCCATGAGGCGGAAGACCTGCCGCACGGCCGGATCGCGCACGTCCACCGCAAGTCTCAACGTCCCGTCGCGCCCACGGAGCCACGGGATCGGCAGCAGCACCTGGATCACAGTGCCGACGACGATCGCGGCGGCGTAGACGTACAGCCGCCCGCTCTCAGAATCGGCCTGCGGCACTCCGATGACCAGTCCGATGATGATCGCCAGATTCCAGAACACAGGTGTCAGGGCGGGCACGGAGAAGTGCTCGTAGCTGTTCAAGACGCCCACGATCACCCCGGACACGCCGAGCAGCGCCACGACCGGGAACAGGATCTGCGAGAGAGTGACCGCGAGATTGTCGTAGGCGTCGGTCATCGGCGGGACGATCAGCGGCGCCAGGAGGACGAAGAGCGCCGTGAGCCCGCTGAGACCGAGCAGGAGCAGCCAGAAGATGGTGGAAGCGACCCGCCACGCCCGCGCTCGCTCACCCTTCTCGAGCAACTCGCTGAAGACGGGGACGAATGCGGAGGACAGCGCAGCGTCCGCCACAAGTGCGCGTACGAGGTTCGGAAGCTGGAAGGCGACGGTGAACGCGTTGATGGGCCCGCGGGCGCCGAAGTAGTTTGCCGCGACGATCTCCCGCGCCAGCCCCAGGATGCGAGAGAGCCCGGTAGCCAGCGAGAAGATCGCCGTCGACCAGGCGAGGCGGCGACCCCAGGCCCGCTGTTCCACGCCGGCGAGTATAGGAAGTGCCGTCCCCGGCGCCTGCTCTTGCGGGGAGACAGGGCGATGACGCGAGCTGCTCTGCTAGGATCCGAGCGCCCGCGGAGCGGGCATTTTTGCGCCTATGCCGAACATCAAGCAACAGAAGAAACGCGTTCGTATTGCCGCCCAGGAGCGACTGGAGAACCTGCGCTACAGCTCGACGGTCAAGACGTTTACGCGACGCCTGCAGACCGCCGTCGCCGATGGCGATGAGGCGAAGGTGGCGCACGAGCATCGCGAGCTCGTGCGCTGGATCGACAAAGCCGCCTCCAAAGGCATCGTGCACCGAAACGCCGCGTCACGCAAGAAGGCGCAGGCGGCCCGGCTCGTCGCTCGCGGCTCGGGCTCGTAGTCTCTTACGCCACAGCCGGCTCGGGGGCGGCCTCGTCCGCACGCGCCGTGATGTCGACCAGCGCTCGCTGGAGCTCGAGGTCGCCGGCCAGCCTGCTTCCGCCCTTGAGCGCCAGATCGACCGCCGCGAGGCGCACGACCGCGTCCCGGAGCTCGTCCGTACTGAAGTTTCGAGCCTGCCCGAAGAGCTTCTCGACGTAGTACGGAGCGCGTTTCATGCGGGCGGCGGCATCGCGGGGGCGAAGGCCCGCAGCGTCGTAGAGCTGACAGTCGCGAACCCGCGCCACATGCGAACCGATCACGCCCGCCAGACGCGGTAGCTCGTCACGGCGCGCCGAGGCCGAGCGCTCGAGCAGCAATTCGCTTGCCTCCAGGACACCCGCGACGTCCCGACGTCCCCAGGCGTCCGTGAGCGCGTATCCGGGTGTCTCCGCCACGGGGGCGACCAGCTCCTGGACGTCTCGCTCGCTGATCTGCTGTCCCGCCGCCCATGCGATGAGTTTTCCGATCTCGCTCGAGAGCCCATCCACGTCTTCGCCGACGAGCTCGACGAGCGTCCGGCACGCGTCCGAGTCGACGCTCCCTCCGAGTCGCTTGAACTCGCCTGCCACCCAACCCGGCAGCTGTCGTTTCCTCACGTCGTACATCAGAACCTCGCCGGCCGACGCGCATGCCTTGGCCAGCGGCGAATCGCGCTTCACCTCCTGAACCACCAGAGCCAAAATCGTCCCGGGGCTCGGATCCCCGAGGTACGCGGCCACCGCCTTTACGTCAGGTGCCTTCCAGCGCTCGGCCTCGGTCACCACCACGAGGCGCTGGCCCGACGCGAAGAGGCCGAAGGCGTTACAGGCCGCGGTAGCATCCTCACCGCTCAACCGACCGGCCGAGAGCAGCTCGACCGCGTCCTCGCCGATCCGCGCGCGGAGGCGAGCAAGAGCGCGGGTTACCTTCGGCCGGTCGCTTCCCCCGAGCAGATAAACGGGCTGAAGCGCTGCGGCCACCCCGGTCAGGATAGTGACCCGGCCGGTGTGCGGCAGCGCGCGTGCTCTCTGACCCTCAACGCTCCTCGCGCACCGAGATCCGTTTGCCGTCGGACTCGATGACCACACGGCCATCTTCGTCCGTCCGGTAGAGGTCGAGCCCATGGACCTCGCGCAGCGCCGCCAGCGTGGCTGGCGCCGGATGGCCGTAGTCGTTTCCTGCGCCGACCGAGATCACAGCCACGTCGGGGTGCACGAGCCGGAGCAGCGCGGCAGCCGCTCGTCCGCCGAGCCGTGGTGCGCCACCTTCAGGATCTCGACGGCCGGCGGGCGCACGGGCACCGTCACATCCGATTCCGCGTCGGCCGTCAGCAGAGCGTCCACGTCGCCGTAGGAAACGAGCAGGACGGTCGCCCAACGGTTCGGGTCATCGCCGGGAGGGCCCGGCCCATCCGGCCAGAGCACACGAACACGCAGCTTCCCCAGCCGAAACGTCTGACCGGCTCGGGCGAGCGTGATCGGGACACGGCCGGTCCGCGCCACGGCAAGCGCGGCCCGCTCGTCAGGGCTGTCGACCGGCAGCTTCGGATCGAGAATGACGTCCACAGGCACCGCGCGAAGAACGTCGGCAGCCCCGCCTACGTGATCGCGCTGAGGGTGAGTCAACACGAGCGCCGCCAGCCGCCGGATGCCAAGCCTCCGAAGCTGGCCGGCGACGTCCCCTTCTGGGGGTCCCTGATCGACGAGCAGCGCGCCCTCGGGAGACTGGATCAGAACGGCATCGCCCTGACCCACATCGAGGAAGGTGAGTCGCAGGCCGGCAGGAGGCTGCAACGGCGGTCCTGGCGGCCACAATTGCCAGCCGCCAAATGCGAGCGCAGCGGTCCCCGCGAGGATGATGACACGCGGGGCTCTTGGAGTCCGCAACCGGTAAAGGACGATGGCCGCCCCGGGAAGACCCAAGAGGAGCGCTACGCCGGCGAGCGACGAAACCTGCGCGTGAGGGAGTCCGCCGACGAGGCGGGCGCAGGCGGCGAGATACGCAGCAAGCCAGCCGTTGACCCAGGCGAGCGAGGCCGCACCCGCAGGCAAGACGGGCTCGAGCAGAGCCGTGAGCAGCCCGATGCCGAGCAGAGGAGCCACCACGGGTGTCGCCAGAGCGTTGCCCACGACCGAGAACACGGGCACCGCGTCGAACTGCACCCACAGAATCGGCGCCGTGGCCAGTCCGCAGGCCGCCGATACGGCGATCACACCGACGAGTGGGCGCGGCACGGGATACCCCTCGAGCGTGCGTTCGACCCGCGGAACGAGCACGAAGATGGCGGCGACGGCCGCGAACGACAGCTGGAATCCCGGTTCCTCCAGGTTGTACGGGTTCCAGGCCAGCAGCACGACAGCCCCGACGAGGAGGAAGTACCAGCGGTCACGCGGTCGTGATGCAAGCCACGCGAGCGAGGCCAGACACCCGGCCACGCCGGCTCGCACGACAGAGGGCTGCCAGCCGACCGCGAACACGTAGCCGGTGATAGCGGCGAGCACGCCGATCTCTCCCAGGAGGCGCGGTATCCCGATGACCCAGGCGAGAAAGAGGATGCCAACCGCCAGGAACACGACGTTCTGACCGGATACCGCGAGCAGGTGGTAGAGCCCCGACGCTCGGAACCTGTCGCGCAACTGCTCCGACAATCCCTCGTCAGCCCCGAGGACGATGCCGGCGATGATTGCACGGCGTTCCCCTTCCAGTCCCGGTGCAAGGGAGCCCGAAAGCCATGCGCGCACGCGGTCGGACATGCCGGCGAGCCCCCCACGGTGCCCTACGAGCTGCCAGCGGCCGCCGTCGAGTACCGCGTGGATGCCCTGGCGTCGAAGCCAGGCACGCTCATCGAACCCGTCCTGCGCCGGGCGCGGCGGCTCGAGCTTGCCGCGGAGAATCAGTAGGCCTCCTTGGGGCGGTGCGCGGCCAAGCGGCAGCTTCAGCCAGACAGGCTCGGCCACCGGGGCGCCGCCGAACCGCTCCAGCCGCGCCGGCATGCGGAGGTTGAAGGGGCTCCTTCGGACAGGCCCGGTCACCACGACGGAAGCCTCCTCCACCAGCCCGACGTACTGAACGAGCCCGCTTTCGTCGAGCCCCTGCAACCGGACGCTTCCCCACCACCAGCCGGCGCAGAGAAGCCCGGCGAGGATGCCGGCGAGGCGAACGCGCGGATCACTCGCCCCGAGCGTGAGGGCTGCGGCGAGCGCCACACCAACGGCGCCCACCAGCACAGAGGGCATCCGGGCCAGCACCGAGAAGGCAAGCCCGGCGCTGAGCGCGCCCGGCAGGCAGTGCGGGTAGATGCGCGAGACCGCCGCTGGCGTCAAGGCGCGGCCGCCTCACGCAGCTGCTCGAGGCGCGCCGGACCGATTCCAGGAATCTCGTCGAGATCATCGATCGACGAGAACGCCCCGTGTTGTTGCCGGTAGTCGAGAATCTTCTGCGCCGTCACCGGTCCCACGCCAGGCAAGGCGTCCAACTGCTCGAGGCTGGCGGTGTTGAGGCGAACAGGCCCGCTCGCCGCTTGGCCCCGCTCGGAGCCGGCGACGCCGGAATCGGTTGGTGCGGACGGTGCGGCTCGACGCGGGACGACCACCTGCGTGCCATCCGAGACCGGTGCTGCCAGGTTGACCAGCGCGAGGTCGGCGCGGCGCGTCGCTCCACCGGCGCGGTTAACCGCGTCCGCGATGCGCGCGCCCTGCGCGAGCCGGTACAGGCCCGCCCGGCGAACGGCTCCGACAACGTGGACGACGAGCCTCGGCGCGGGCGCAGCGGTCATCTGAACGCGCCCCGAGCGGGGAGCCGAAGATGTATCGGAGAACGCCTCGCCACGGCCTAGCTGACGCCCGGCAAGCAGGAGCCCCACGAGCAGAACAGCCGCTAGGAGGAGCGTGTGACGGCGAGAAAGCGACCACGGACTCATGTTGTCCAGTATGACAACTATGAACCCACAGAGGTGCAACAAGAGTGTGAAAAAAGCGTGCCGCCTCTCCGCCGCGCCGGCGGCCCGGCGTTAACCGATCACGAGGTTGACCAGCTTGCGAGGCACGACGACTGCGCGTCGAACGTGCTTCCCGTCGAGCTGAGCCTGCACCCGCGGGGACTGTTTCGCCCGGTCGACCAGCTCGTCCTCGGTGAGGTCGCCCGTGATCTCGATCCGATCCCGCACCTTCCCGTTTACCTGCACCACGAGCTCGAAGCGCTCCTCGACGAGGAGCGCGGGGTCGGCCTTCGGCCATGGGTGTTCCCAGAGCCGCTCGTAGCCCAGGCGCTGCCACAGCTCCTCGGCGACATGGGGGGCATACGGCTGGATCAGGCTAACCGCGGTTTCCGCGGCGAAGCGCGCGGAACGATCATCGGGCGCCCGCGCGAGGTCGTTGACGAGTTCCATGACCGACGCGATGGGGGTGTTCATCGCGAAACGCCGGCCAATGTCGTCGGTTACCTTGGCGATCGTGCGATGCGCCTTGCGGTGAAGCGCACTCGCAGGCGCTTGTCCTGCTGCCCCGTCACTCGGCTCGCGGTCCGCCTGGTCGATGACCACCCGCCACAGCTTGCGGAGGAAACGAACCATTCCGTCGAAGCCCGTGTCCTGCCATTCGGCGTCCTGGTCGACCGGCCCGAGAAACGGAAGATAGAGGCGCACGGCGTCGGCTCCGTGACGCTCCACGTACTCCGTCGGATCCACGACATTTCCCTTGGATTTCGACATCTTCGCGCCGCGGTAATAGACCATCCCTTGCGTGAACAGCCGGGCGAAAGGCTCCCGGAACCCCACCATTCCCATGTCGTTCAGAACCTTCGTGAAGAAGCGCGAGTACAGGAGATGCAGGATCGCGTGCTCGACTCCGCCGATGTACTGGTTCACCGGAAGCCAGTAATCGACGATCCTGCGGTCGAACGCGGCGGCGCGGTTGTTCGGGTCGGTGTAGCGGAGGAAGTACCACGACGAGTCGACGAAGGTGTCCATCGTGTCCGTCTCGCGCCGCGCCTCACCGCCGCAGGAGGGGCATTCGGTGCGCACCCAATGCTCCGCAGCAGCCAGCGGCGAGCGCCCCTTCGGCAGGTAGTCGTCCACGTCGGGAAGGAGGACCGGCAGCTGGTCTTCGGGCAATGGGACGATTCCGCACCGCTCGCAGTGCACGATCGGTATCGGCGTGCCCCAGTAGCGCTGCCGGGACAGCAGCCAGTCGCGCAGCCGATATCCGGTCGCGAAGCGAGCACTCCCCCGGCCCTCCAGCCACTCTACGATCGCGCGCTTCGCCTCTGGCGCCGAGAGCCCCGAGAACTGCGCCGAGTTGACGACCACCTCGTCGTCCGAGTGCGCAACGAAGGCGCCGTCGTGTTCGGCGTCGGCGTCATCACCGGCCGGGACGACAACCGGCTTCACCGCCAGCGAGTAGCGCTCGGCGAATGCAAAGTCGCGCTCGTCGTGCGCCGGAACCGCCATGATCGCACCCGTCCCGTACTCCATCAGAACGTAGTCCGATACCCAGACCGGAATCCGTGCCTCGTTCACAGGGTTGACGACGAATCTTCCCGTGAAGACCCCGTCTTTCTCCTTCGTCTCCCGCTCGACCGCAGAGCGAGCGCCGGTACGGCGAACGTACGCGCGGACCTCGCGCTCGTGAGGAGTTCCGTCCACTAGTCGCTCGACAAGCGGATGCTCCGGGGCGAGGACGAAGAAGGTGGCGCCGAACAACGTGTCCGGCCGCGTAGTGAAGACGGGAATGTCGACGTCCAGACCGTCGACGCGGAACAGCACCTCAGCCCCTTGCGAGCGGCCGATCCAATTACGCTGCATCGTGAGCACCCGCTCGGGCCACGACTCGAGGAGGTCCATCTCGTCGAGCAGCCGATCGGCGTAGGCCGTTATGCGAAAGAGCCACTGCTCCAGGCTCTTCGCCTCGACCTCGGCGCCACAGCGCTCGCAGTGTCCGTCGATCACCTGCTCATTCGCGAGCACGGTCTGATCGTTGGGACACCATTTGACGGGAACCTCTTTGCGATAGACGAGTCCCTGCTCGTAGAACTTCAGGAAGAGCCACTGCGTCCAGCGGTAATACTCCGGGTCGTGCGTCGAGAGCGTGCGATCCCAATCGATCGCCCAACCCAGACGCGTCATCTGCCGACGCATGCCCGCAATGTTGCGGGGGGTGACGTCGCGGGGATGGCCACCTTCCCGAATGGCCGCGTTCTCGGCGGGCAGGCCGAACGAGTCGAAGCCCATCGGCCGAAGAACACGGTAGCCGTGTCGGCGGCGGAAGTGCGCCACGACCTCGCCGAGCATGTAGTTGCGAACGTGCCCCATGTGCAGCTGACCGGATGGATACGGAAGCATCTCGAGCACGTACGTCTTGCCTTCCGAGGCGAGATCCTCAGTGGAATCCGGAACGGAAAACGCACGCTCATCGTCCCAGACGGCCTGCCACTTGCTTTCTATCGCCCGTGGGTCGTACTGCTCCATTGCGGTCCTCCAAGAAACAAAAAAGCCTCTCGAATGAGAGGCTACGGGAAGCTGCGCGGCGTGGCCGCGTTCGCTTCCTGCACTACTCGAGAAGCTGCTTCATCACCCCGCACTGTACCACCTGTCGGAACTCCTTTCAAACCACGCTTCGCTTACAGGGTACGTTTCGTTCAGCGCTGCGAGAGGGCACAAAGGCAGGGAGAGAACTTCGGCCCTGCTCCGCACTACGAGCTGCGATTTCTGCGGGACGATCTGGGGTGTGAGAACTGCGGGGTCACCTAGGCGCCACCGAACCTGCGGAGCAGCCGCTCGGTATAGGTCCGCTTGCTTCCGTCGAAGTGCGCTACGACAGCGTCGCGGTAGGGCCGCGACACCCGCCGCGCGTAAGCGCCGAAGCCTTCGGCGCCGACCGGCTGCCAATCTTCGCGATACGGCACGAGCAGATGCTTACGAGAGACACGCTTGGCTGACGTAAGGAAGGCGAGGCCGACGCCGGAAGATACCTCGAGGAGGGGTCGCTCTTCCGCCTCTGCCGCTCGGCGCAGAGCATGGAAGAGCGACGAGAGCTCTTCGGGAGAGGGCAGCGACTCCGTTTCCGAGCGGAGCTCGACGAGCGAGCGGCGGAGCTCCCGTAGCTCGACCGGTGGAATATCGATCAGCCTGGCCGTGGATCCGGTGCCCCGCTCGAGCACGCCGAGGAGATCGTCGACGGATTCGACGTCCACCTCGGGCGCGAGCAGATCCGCACGCTTGAGCTCGTCCACGAGCGCGTCGAGGTAGACGCGCGAGCCGCGGAGAATGTCGCTCGCTCCGGCAAGCAGCCAGAGTGGCGAGAAGCCGAACGCCGCGATCGACCCGAGCTCGACGATGTTGCCCGCACCCTTGCGGAGCGCTAACTCTCTCGCCCCGGTGGTCGGGTCGCGGGTGGTTGACCCCTGCACATCGCCCACGAGCTCGATGGCCACGCGCAGGAGGTTCTTGGCAGTAGCCTCGTAGAAGCGCGAGCGACGGACGAGCCGGGGCAGCAGCAGTTGCGCGGTCTCGTGAACCGCCCCGCCGACCACTGCGATCGCCCCCCTGACCGCGCGCTCGGGCAGCGTCGCGATGTACAGTCCCCGCCTCCGGCGCCCCACAGGGGAGCATCGTGTCAGAGATTCCCTCGCGGCTTCCGATCTTTCCCGACAGCGCTCGCGTCACGGGCGGTATGCTGACCGTCGGCGACATACCCGCCGCCGCGCTCGCTGAGGACTTCGGTACGCCGCTTCTCGTCCTGTGCGAACAAACCCTCCGAGCGCGCGCCGGGGCCTACCACCGTGCAGCACCTGACGCGCTCGTCGTCTACGGCGTCAAGGCCTTTCCCAACGTCGCGCTGCTCCGGCTGTTCGCCTCGTTGGGTCTCGGGGCCGACGTCTCCACGCTGGGAGAGCTCGAGTATGCGCGCCGGGCCGGCGTTCCCCCCGAGCGGCTCGTCGTGCACGGGAACAACAAGAGCGACGAGGAGCTGCGGGCGGCCGCGGACGCCGAAGCTGCGTTCGTCGTCCTCGATGCGCTCGACGAGGTGGCGCGAGCGGCCTCCGCGGGTGTGCGGCGCGTGCTGATCCGCCTGACACCCGGGATCGACGCCGACACCCACCATGCGATCAGGACGGCTCATCACGGGTCCAAGTTCGGTCTCCCCCCCGAGCAGGCGCTCGCAGCAATCGCGTCCGCGCGGCGGGCGGGCCTCGACGTTCTCGGCCTGCACGTGCACATCGGCTCGCAACTGCTCGAGACGGGAGCTGTCGCGATGGCCGTCGACTGGCTTGCAGGCTTCGCGGCTGGGACACGCGAGCGGCTCGACTGGACACCGGACGTCCTCAACCTCGGCGGGGGGCTCGGCATCCGCTACGTCGAGGACGAAGCGGCGCCCACGATCCGGCATTTCGTCGCGTCGCTGCTCGGCGGAGTTGAGCGGGCGTGGAACCTCCACGGGCTTCCGCTGCCGCGGATCGTCCTCGAGCCGGGCCGCTCTCTGGTCGGCGACGCGGGCATGACGCTTTATCGGGTCGGGGTTGTGAAGAGTGCGAGCGAGACACGCACGTACGTGGCGATCGATGGCGGCATGTCGGACAATCCGCGTCCTCAGCTCTACGGCGCCCGCTACACGGCGCTGCTGGCAAACCGGGCGCAGGAGGAGGCAGCCGGTTACTACACGGTGTGCGGCAAGCACTGCGAGTCGGGCGACGTGTTGATCGAGCGGGTCGCGCTGCCCGAGCCGCGTCGTGGCGACGTCCTGGCCGTGCCGGCGACGGGCGCTTACACGCTCGCCATGGGATCGAGCTACAACGGAGTCAACCGGCCGGCCGTGGTCCTCGTCGCCGGGGGCGAGGCGCGGATGATCCGACGTCGCGAGACGCTCGACGAGCTCCTCGCCCACGAAGTGTAGATCTGTGACTACGCGCAGAAGTCGCGAGCCGTTGCGAGCAGAATCTCGGCGCAGCGCTCGACCTGATCCAGATCGGCCCACTCGACGACGGCATGTGCTCCTTCTCCGCCCGGCCCGAAGACGACGGTCGGGATGCCCGCGCCGGCAAGGAGGCCCGCGTCCGTCCAGTACGGCTCGCCGATAACCTCCGGATCGCCCGCGTGCCGGCGAAGCGTCTCCACGATCGGCTCGTCGCGGCGAATCTCGAGCGGCTCTCGCGAGAAGACCCTGCTCACGGTGGCATGGAGATCCCCGTCGTGCTCGGCTGCGCGGTCGACCACCCGCTGTACCTGTGCCTCCACGAGTTCCGGCGTCTCGCCCGGAACCGTCCGGCGCTCCGCCGAGAGCAGGCACCTGGCCGGGTAGCTCGAGAACTCCTGTCCGCCCTCGATCATCGACGCGTGGAGCGATCCGGTCCCGAGCAGCTCATGGCGGGCACCGGCCCGGAGCGTCCCGTCGAGCTCCTCCAGACCGACGAGGACGCGTCCCATCTTGGCTATCGCGTCGATGCCGAGATCCGGGCGTGAACCGTGCGCCGCCCGCCCGATCGTCTCGAGCTCGAGCGCTACGAAGCCTTTGTGCGCGAGGCACAGGCGGAGCTCGGTCGGCTCCGTGACGACGGCGGCGTCCGCGCGCGTGCACTCGACGAGGCGCTCGGTGCCGATGCTCGCATATTCCTCGTCGACGACCGCCGCCACGATCACATCGCCGGCGAGGCGCCCGGCTGCGGCGGCCGCCCCGACGTGCATGATCGCCGCCAGCCCGCCTTTCATGTCGTACGCGCCGCGTCCGTACAGCCGTCGGCCCTCGACGTGCGGATCGTGCGGTCGCTCCATCCCGGCCACGCCCACGGTGTCCATGTGTGCATTCAGGAGCAGCGAACGGCCACCGCCCGTCCCGGGCGCAACGGCCGTCACGTTCGGACGATCCGGAGCGACCTCGCGGACGTCTACCTGAAGCCCGGCTCGCTCGAGCCAGACTGCCACGAAACGCGCGATCTCGCCTTCGCCCGCACCGCCCGGGGCGACGTCGGGATTGATCGAATCGATCGCGACCAGCTGCTCGAGCAGCGCCGTCAGCGTCACGACCCGGTCTCGACACGCTCGGGCGTGTACCCGGGCCGCACCAGCCGCGGTGGCGCGGTGAGCCCGGCCTCACTCACCTTGGGATTCAGCGGCTCGCTCAGAGGCGGAGCGCCGAACGACGCGCTGGTCTGCCGGCGAGCGGGCGTGCCGTAGAGCGTCGTCCGCTGCGCCGGAGCGCGTCCGCAGGAACGGATCAGTGCCTCCATCCGCTCGGGCGGCAGCTCTTGCCCGTGGTCGGCTCCAGCCGATCTGGAAATGGACTCGTTCATCAGCGTTCCGCCCAGATCGTTGACGCCGGCACGAAGCACCGCCCGGGCCCCATCCGGGCCGAGCTTGACCCACGAGGCCTGGATGTTCTCGATCCAGGGGTGCAGCGCCAAGCGGGCGACGGCGTGCATGAGCAGGGTCTCGCCGAAGGTCGGTCCGCTGCGCGCTTTGCCCTGAAGTGAGATCGGCGCCTCCATGGCGATGAAGGGGAGGGGCACGAACTCGGTCAGGCCGCCCGTCTCCCGCTGGAGCTCACGGATGGCCACCAGGTGCCGAGCCCAGTTGGGAGGTCCGTCGACGTGCCCGAACATGATCGTGGCGTTCGATCGCAGACCGACGGTGTGGGCAGCTCGGTGGACGTTGACCCACTGCGCAGTCGTCACCTTGTCCGGGCAGATGACGCGCCGCACGTCGTCGTCTAGCACCTCGGCTGCCGTACCGGGCAGGCTGCCGAGGCCGGCTTCCCTGAGGAGCGCGAGATAGCGGCCGAGCGACAGGCCGAGCGTGGCGGCGCCCTGCCAGATCTCGAGCGCCGAGAAGGCGTGCACGTGAAGATCCGGAAGGGTGGCCTTGATCGCTTGCACGACGGCGAGGTAGTACTCGCCCGTGAAACCGGGGTGGATCCCACCCTGAAGGCACACCTCGGTCGCTCCACGCCTCCACGCTTCCTCCGAGCGGCGCACGATCTCGTCCAGGGGGACGAGGTACGG
>JACCTQ010000044.1 GCA_013812265.1 Actinomycetota bacterium | reverse complement strand
CGTCGCCGTCCCGCTCGCCGATCGTTCCGGCACTCGCGAGCGCCCCAGCGAGGGCGAGCGCGACCAGCGCCGCTACGGCGCTACGAGACCAGCGCTTGTTATCCGGGACTTCGGCGACCACGCCTGGTTTGTAACCCGACCCGGCCCCCGCCGCAAGGGTCCGTGCCTCAAAGGACGAGCGCCGTCGCGGTCGCGCGTCCGCAGTTGCAGAATGGTGGATATCGCCTCGTTTGGGCCGTGTTTGGGCCACGGAACTCGAGCGTTTGGTGGGAAAGCCCTGGTCAGGGCGACTATGCGGATGAGAGGACTTGAACCTCCACGGGGTTTCCCCCACACGGACCTGAACCGTGCGCGTCTACCAATTCCGCCACATCCGCGCGCAACCTAGTTTGCCATAGGGCGGGCCCGCCCCGGCCGAGCTGAACGTGGCAGCCAATCGGCGACAGCGGCCAAGCCGTGGCAGCAATTGTTTTCCAGCCGCGCGTACATGGTCGGCCAGAACCGGGCCTTGCGTACCATGTCCAGCCTGAGTAGGGGTCTTCTGATTGGCTTGGTCGGTGCGCTGGCCGTTGTCGCGCCTACCCCGGCGGCTGCCGCTGGCGGTGGATCGTTGGTCGACGCCGTCGTCACGCTCGACGCGCCACCGCTCGCGCAGTCGGTTGCGTCCAGCCGGACGCTGAGCTCCGCCCAGAAGACCCGGCGCCTCGATCTGCACAGCACATCGAGCGTCTCGTACCTCCGGTCGCTCGCGATCGCCCGCAAGCAGGTCGAGCGGCGCGTCGCACGCGACATCCCCGGCGCCATCCTTCGCTGGCGCTACAGCGTGGTCGTGAACGGGTTCGCGATCGCCGTGCCGGCCCAGGCCCTCCCTCGGCTACGCGCGATCCCGGGCGTTGCGCGCGTCTACCCCAGCGTGCGCTACCACTCGCTGCTCGATCGCAGTCCCGAGATCATCGGCGCTCCGGCACTCTGGGGGCCGACGTTCTCGACCGCAGGGAACGGGATGAAGATCGCCGTAGTCGACGACGGCGTCGACCAGCGGCATCCGTTCTTCAGCGCACAGGGCTTCACGACCCCGGCGGGCTTCCCCAAGGGCCAGGCGGCATTCACCACGGCGAAGGTGATCGCCGCGCGCGCGTTCCCTCCCCGCTCGCCGAGATGGACGAATGCCAGCCGTCCGTTCGATCCCGAGGAGTCGCAGCACGCAACCCACGTCGCCGGCATCGCCGCCGGTGACCGCCTGGCGTCGGCGGCCGGCCGGTCGAACGTCTCGGGCGTGGCCCCGAACGCCTACATCGGCAACTACAAGGTGCTGACGATCCCGACCGACGCGAACGTCGGCCTAGACGGTAACGCGCCGGAGATCGTGGCCGGAATCGAGGCGGCGGTCCGGGACGGCATGGACGTGCTCAACCTGTCCCTCGGCGAGCCCGAGGTCGAGCCGCAGCGGGACATCGTCGTTCAGGCCATCAACGCGGCCGCCGACGCCGGGGTGATCCCGGCCATCGCCGCAGGCAACGACTTCTCGGAGTTCGGCCGTGGCTCGGTCGGCTCGCCCGGGAGTGCCGCGAAGGCCATCACGTCGGCCGCCGTCACGAAAGCGCGGCGGATCGCCGACTTCTCTTCGAGCGGACCGACCCCGATCTCGCTGCAGATGAAGCCCGACGTCAGCGCGCCCGGCGTGAGCATTCTCTCCTCCATCCCACCCCCGGAGCTCTGGGCCAACTTCAGCGGCACGAGCATGGCGGCCCCTCATGTGGCCGGTGCCGCCGCCATCCTCCGCCAGCGACATCCCACCTGGACGGTCGCCCAGGTGAAATCCGCACTAGTCCTGACCGGCGATCCTGTCTACTCCGACGCGGGCAACACGGCCGAGCTGCCGGCTACGCGCCAGGGCGGAGGCCTCATCAACCTTCGCCGCGCAGATAGCCCGCTCGTGTTCGCTGACCCGACGTCGCTGTCGTTCGGGTTTCTCCAGACCGGCCAGGCCGCTACGCGCAGCGTTGCGCTGACCGACGCCGGCGGCGGCGGCGGGGGCGCGTGGGCGGTCAGCGTGCAACACCAGTCGACGGGAACGGCAACGGTCACCACTGGGCCGTCGACCGCGGTTCCCGGCACGCTCGAGCTGAGAGCCACGGCCGCCCCTGGAGCGCAGGGTGAAGTGACCGGGTTTGTCCTGCTGAAACGGGGCCCTGAGACGCGTCGGCTTCCCTTCTGGCTGCGGGTGACCGATCCCGCACTCGGGCGGGCGCGGCGCACGACGCTGAGCCGCACGGGCACCTATCGGGGCAACACTCGTGGCAGGCAGGCTCTCGTGGACACCTACCGGTACCCGGACAATCCCTCCGGCGCGGGTGTCCGCAGCTCGCTTCGCGGTCCCGAGCACGTGTTCCGCGTCCGGCTCGGCCGGGCGGTAGAGAACTTCGGCGTGGCGATCCTGAGTCGGGCGGCGGGTGTCCAGGTGGAGCCGCGCGTCGTGGTTGCGGGAGACGAGAACAGGCT
Organism: Actinomycetota bacterium; assembly: GCA_013812265.1. Taxonomy (GTDB): domain Bacteria; phylum Actinomycetota; class Thermoleophilia; order Gaiellales; family Gaiellaceae; genus JACCTQ01. Next base: position 1,196 of record JACCTQ010000044.1, on the reverse strand, counting down.
GACCGGTTACGCTGGCCTGCCATTGAACCTGAACCCCTACACGACGCAGTTCTTCAGCCCGGCGCTGGTCGCGGGTGCGCTCCGTCCGGCTGCCGGGTCCTACGACCTCGTTTTCGACTCCATGGATTCAGCCACTGCGGGTGCGTTTACGTTCAGGTTCTGGCTGAACGACCAGACGCCGCCCCGCGTTCGACTCCTGCCACGGAGCGCGACGCGTCGAGGCGTCAGCGTCCTCGTGACGGACAGGGGGTCGGGTGTGAACCCCACGCTCATGCGCGCGACGATCGACGGCAACTTCGCGACGGTGAGGTATTCCCGCGCCACGGGGCGCGCCGTCGTCACGGCTTCACAGACGCTCGGACGCGGCCGCCACCAGCTCGTCTTTCGCGCTTCCGACTACCAGGAGACGAAGAACAACGAGAACGTGCTGCGCATCCTCCCGAACACCCGTCGCGTCACCGCGAGGTTCACGGTCCGCTAGGCGAGATCCTCTAGAGCTCGTCTCAGAAGGAGGCGAGTCTAACGGCGATCGCGCTCCTCGATGGTGGGCAGGCGCGAGAGGTCCCGTTCGACACTGGCCGCAAAATCGTCCGCGGCGATCTCGTCAAGGTCGGGGGCGTTCTGCACCAGCCTGAAGCTTTCCTTCCGCTTCGCCCGCTGACGCTCCTTGCGTCGGAGAGAGGGCACTCGGCTTGCGAGTCGCGGCCATTCCGCAGCGATCACGACGGCGACGGCGCAGGCGAGCAGGACGAGGAACAACCAGCTCACGAAGGTCATTCTAGCTGGCACCCACGCTTGGCTTGAGCCCGGTTCGGCTCGAATTCGTGTCGTTAGAACTTGTTTCAGAATGACGCTTCGTCGTCGGGGTGCGCTGGGCGGCGTCAGCGCAAGGACGCAGGGCGCGCGCATGTGCTGGCACATGTGAGCGACTGAGGACGCCGCATCGGGTCGCTTAGTGCGGCCCGACGGCACAAGGCTTCATTTGGAGACGAGTTCTTAGACAGGCAGGAGTGGTACGTCCCAGACAAACACGGCAGCGATGGCCGCCGCAGCGGCCAGCACGAAGAAAGCGGACGTAAGGACCTTCTGGAGCAGCGTTGCGTCGTTCGCCGCCTGCTTAGCCGCTTCGGCACGCTCCACCGTCCGCTCGAGGAACCGCTCGGCCCAGTCGAACTCGAGCGCAAGCAGCGCGAGGC
>JACCTQ010000042.1 GCA_013812265.1 Actinomycetota bacterium | reverse complement strand
CCGGGCTCCACGCCGTCCAGGGTCGGAAGCACGTCCAGTCGCCCCAGCGCGACGTCTCCGGGCAGCGCGCGCTCCTTGAGCGCCAGCGGCTCCACGCGGTCAGCGTCCAGGCCGAGTGCCCGAAGCGCTTCGACGAGTGAGTCGTTCGTCCGTGTAGAGCGTCCTGCGACGACGTAGAAGGTCATGGGAGCAGAATCGCCGACCCCCTTCAGCCACCGGTCAGGCTTAGCTCAAGAAACGCTGAGGCGCTCAGGCCCGCGAGCGCGTGGACGATACTTCCTGCTATGGACGGTTTTCGGCTCGGCATGCGCTGGTGGCTCGCGCTGGCGTTCGCACTGATAGCCGCGGTCACCGCGGTCGCAGTGGCCGAGGTCTTCACGGCCCGGTCCGAGACTGCCTTCCGCGAGCGCGCCGAGGAGCTCGCCGTCGGAAACACGTTCAGCGCCGCCGAGGCCGTGGCGGAGGCGCTTTCCACCAACGGCCAGCTCGAGTCCAAGGAGGTCGAGGCAATCGCCGAGCGCCGCCGGCTGAGTCTGTTCGTCTTCGACGCGCGGGGCGCGCTCATCTCCGAGCGACGGTCGCGCGGCAAACGAGTGGAGTCGCTCGAGCTCGAGCCCGGCCTCTCCGCCGCCTTGACCGGCAGCCGCTTCGTGCTGCCCGAGGCCGACGGGCGGGCGACGCTCGTCGCGCTGCCGCTGCCCGCGATCGGAGGCGCCGTCCTGACGTACTCGTCCCGCCCGGAGCTCGTCGCACAACTCGGCATCGTGCGCGACAAGATCGTCGAGGCGGCTCTGCTCGCGGTTCTCGTCGGAGCGCTGACCGGGTTGTTCGTTGCGGCTCTGATCGCGGCTCGCCTACGGAGGATCGCCGCCGCCGCCGCCGCGATCGAGGCAGGAAGCTTCGACACGGCGCTGCGGCCGCGGTTCCGGGACGAGGTGGGAGATCTCGCCCTTACCATCGATCGCATGCGCCTTCGCCTGCGTGAGTCGTTCGTGACGCTCGAGTCCGAGCGCGATCGCCTCGGGCGCTTGCTGGAGCGTCTGCACGACGGTGTGATCACGCTCGATCGCGGGCTCGAGGTGCAGTTCTCGAATGCCGCCGCGAGGCAGCTCTTCGAGACGGGACTGCTGGTGGAGGGCGAACGGCTGCCGGATCCGTGGCCACGGCTTTCTCTGCGAGACCTTGCTGCACGGCTGTTCCGACCCGGAGCGGCGACCGTCCAGGAGATCGTCTCGGTCGATCGTGAGCGGACGTACTCGGTCGTCGGCATTCCCGCCGGTCTCGACGCCGACGTCGCGGTGCTCGTGCTCACGGACATCTCCGAGAGGGAGCGGCGGGAGCGGGCGGAGCGCGAGTTCGTCACCAACGCGGCGCACGAGCTCCGGACACCCTTGACGACGATCACGGGGGCGATCGACGTTCTGCAGGCGGGCGCCAAAGACGATCCCGAGGAAAGGGATCGCTTCCTCAGGCACATCCAGCGCGAATCCGCGCGCCTCGCTCGTCTGACCCGCGCTCTACTCGTTCTCGCACGGGTGCAGACGATGGAAGAAGTGCCATTGCTGACCGCAGTGGAGCTGCGACCGCTGCTCGAGTCGGTAGCCGCTGACCTCCAGGCACCGGAGGGCGTCCGGGTCGAGGTCCACTGCCCGGTCGGACTGGCTGTCCTCGGCGAGCCGAACCTCGTCGAGCAGGCTCTCGCCAACCTCGCGGCGAACGCCGCCAGTCACACCCAGCACGGGAGCATCGAGCTATCGGCAGAGCCGAACGGCGACTCCGTGACGATCTCGGTCACGGACACGGGTCGCGGCATCCCGTCGGAGGTCCACGATCGGATCTTCGATCGCTTCTTTCGCGCCGACGGCCGTGATGCGAGAGGGTTCGGGCTCGGGCTAGCGATCGTGCAGCAGGCAATCGAGGCGCTTGACGGCGAGGTCGCCGTCGAGTCGGCTCCCGGAGCCGGCACCACGATCCGCGTCAGGCTTCCCCTCGCGGGCAAGACGGTCGCAGCATGAGCGGTCGGGTGCTCGTCGTCGACGACGATCCGGGCATCGTGGACGTCGTCACGTACGCGCTCCGCCGGGAGGGCTTCAACGCGGAGGCTCGGTCGGACGGCGAATCGGCTCTCGCCGCGCTTCGCAGCGAGCCATACGACGTGTTGATCCTCGACCTCATGCTCCCGGGTCTCTCGGGCCTCGACGTGTGCCGAAGGCTCCGCGCAGAAAGCAGAATCCCGATCCTGATGCTGACGGCGAAGGATGCGGAGCTCGACCGGGTGCTCGGCCTCGAGCTCGGCGCCGACGACTACGTGAGCAAGCCGTTCTCGGTAGCCGAGCTCGTCAGCCGCGTTCGCGCCATCCTGCGGCGACGCGAGTTCGACCGCGAGGAAAGCGGCGGCTCGGTCCGGCACGTAGGCGGTGTCAAGCTCGACCTCGCGAGGCACCAGGTCACGGCCGACGGCGAGCCGGTGCAGCTGACGCCGTCCGAGTTCAAGCTGCTCTCCCTGCTGGCCCAGCAGCCGGAGCGCGTCTTCACGCGCCGCCAGATCATGGAATACCTCTGGGAGAGCCCGTACGTCGGCGACCAGCACGCCTGCGAGGTTCACATCTCGAACCTCCGCCGAAAGGTGGAAAAGGACCCGGCGCGCCCCGAGCGCATCCTGACAGTCAGGGGAATCGGCTACAAGCTCGTAGCCGCCTGACCCACCGGTACGTCCATCTGCTAGTCGTGACGGTACGGCGTCCGTGGTGCGGGAGTCACGCCCCGAGGCGCCCTGCGCGCTTCTCGTAACACTTCTGCGCGTAATCCATGTCTTCGCCTGGCACGTGCCAGGCGAAGAAATTTCGCCTTGGTGGATCGCAGCGATCCGCCGGCGGAGCCGAGCTTGCCCTCGGCGGGAGCCTCACAGACGCGGGTTCTCGGCGAGCCAAGAAGAAAGGGGGCGCACGGGGGAAACACGGTTTCCCCCGTGATACGACAGTGGCCGGGACAAAGCCCGGCCACTGTCCATCCGCTCTGCGCGGTCAGCTCGAGCGGAAGCTTTACCTCGCTGCCGACGCGCAGCCTTCGGCGCCGGCGAGCTTCGTGCCCTTCTCCAGCTCGCTTGTTCCTGGAGCAAGTCCCCGGGCCAGGTCGCGATATGCCGCGGCGTCACGCCACGCCGACTGGGCGGCGTACACGGCGTTCACGAAGTCGAACCTCGCAAACAGCTTCTCCGCCTTGACGATCTTGGAGATCGCCGACTTGCGAAGTGTCTGGGCGGCGGCGGGCGTTGCGCCGACCGTGGTCAGACCCTTGTCGTAGTACGCCTGGCCGCCGTCTGCGAGCGCCTCGTCGGCCCACTTCAGGTAGTAGGCCGCATGCCCACGGGCGATGTTCTCCTGATCGAGAATGGAGTACACGAGCTCCGTGTGCGAGTACGTCGTGGGCGCCGCGGTCGAGTTGAACGCCCAGGTGAAGCCGTCGTAATAGAGCGGCGTGCCGTCCGCGTTCCGCGAAGCGCCGATCGAGTCGTGCGGGTGCGCGAGACCGAGGAAGTGGCTGGCCTCGTGAATCGCGGTGTAGGTGAACGCGCCCGTGAAGGCCTGCGGATGGGCGATCTCGAGCATCGGATCGCGATCCGCGCCGCTGTACTTCGTCAGGTCGCTGACGGAGTTCAGGTAGCCCCACGGCACGCCGTCCCGGTTGACCGCGATGCCGGCGACAATGACCGGCAGCGACCAGGCGTAGTGCTTCTCGACGACGACATTGAAGCCTGGGACGCTCGTGTAGCAGGGAGACCCCCGAAGGAATCGGCTGGGCTTCGAGTCGACGTAGTCCATGGCGGTGGTCGTGTTCACGGCCGTGAAAGGCGTGCCGGCGATGTCGTCGCCGTTCTGCTTGGCCTGCTGGAGCATCGCCTGGTCGGCGTCGTACTCCGTCCCGCCCTGCATCAGGTATTCGAAGTTGACGTCACCCTTGAAGTTGAAGTAGGGCGTCAGCGTGCTGAGCCCCTTGATCGCCGTGGCCTGGTCGTACAGCTTGGTGAGATCCGACGGCCAGGGCACCTCTGCGAACTTGTCATGGAGCACGTTGTCGGACATCCAGAACTGCCCTGTTCCCGGCCACGGCTCGTACAGATACGAGTGCAGGAAGCGGAACGAGGTTGCCTGGTTGACGGTCCGACCGAGCATGAAGTCGAGGTAGTCCTTATCGAACGTTGCACCGGGCGTCACGGCCTGCTCGACGCCGCTCGAGATGTTCACGGGCGTGACCGGGCGAGGCGCGTTGGCACGGTACTCCCAGAGCGGCGGGTCGTAGTTCGCGGAGCCCCACACCGACCGGTTGCGGTTACCCCACGTCTCGGCCTCGTACTGGTTCGGCGCTGCGCCGAGGTCGACCATCATGAACCGGTAGCGGCCCCCCCAGACACGCGCCCAGTCGATCCCGTCGAACTCCTTGGTATCGGGATCGGTGCGATTGACCTTGAAGACGTGATACTCCTTCTGAGGCTTGAGCAGTGCCTTCGCCTCGGGCGAATCCCACGTGTTCAGCACAAAGATGGTGTAGCCGGGGTTACGACCGGGACCCTTGCCGCGCGCTGCGAAGTCGTAGCCGAGGTACGTGGACGAGTTGGCCGCGATCCAGTCCTCGGTCGCCTCGCCGTTCACGAACCGGACGGGCGCACCGGCGGCAACCTGGTTGTCGCTTCCACGGTAGACGCCGCGGCCGGCGTTGTAGCGCTCGAGATACGCACGGGCGGCCGTCGCCGAGAAGTCACCGGTGGTGCTGTTCGCCATCATGGCCGAGAAGAGGCCACTCGTGAATCCGGCCGGCGCATAGGTCAACTCGGGCTTCCACTTGTATTCGTACGGGACGAGGAACGGCTTGCTGCTGCGGTAGTAGGCGCGGCCATGATTGACCAGCGTGTCGAGGCCGGCGAGCTGGTACTCGTCCGGGCTCGGGCTCTCACCGCGGGGGATGAGCACGCCCGGGCGCTGGAAGCTCGGAATCTCCGCAAGCACCTTGGAGGCGTTGACCTCGCCGGGCTTGAAGCCCACCATCACGACGCGAAGCGGTACTTCGACGGTTGCCTGTGGCGCGCTCTTGTCGTAGTTCCACAGGACGGTGCCGGGTTCCGGTGCCACCGGCGTCGTGGCGACGCTCATGGTCGCCGTGCCGTCGTACATCGCACCCGGCGCGACGAGCCAGGCGAGTGCGCGAACCTTGTACGTGCCAGCGGCCGGGTTCGAGAGCGTCACCTTCTCGTTGCCGGTTTCGGTCGTGGAGCTGGCGACGCGGTCGCCGGCAGCGTTGTAGACGTAGAGGTCGAAATCGTTGCCTTCGGCGGCGGTGATGGCGATCTCGACGCTGTAGCTTTCCACCAAAATGCGCTGAATTGATCAATCAGTCAATTCGACGGACGAGTCAATCGAGAGCGATCGACTAATCAATCACCCGCGGCGGGCGGAGCACGGCAAACGGGTCGGTGATGTGGAGCCGGGAGTGCTCGAACCGGAAGCACGCTGCCGGCCGGCCGCCTCCCTGGCCCGAGGGCCGCAGCTCGCCCGTGGGAAGTAAGACCCCGCGTCGAAGGAGTACCCGCTTGAGGTTGGTGGCCGAGACCGCATGGCCGAGTGCGGCCACGTAGAGATCTCGCAGCTCCGAAAGCGTGAAGGTGTCCGGGGCGAGCGCAAAGCCGACATTCGTGTAAGAGAGCTTTGCCCGCAGCCGCTCCCGTCCGGCGAGCGTTATCTCACCGTGATCGAACGCCAGCTCTGGAAGCCGACCCACCGCATGCCACGTCGTGTCTTCGGGGAGAGCAGGATTCACATCCGAGGGCACGAGGCCGAGGTACGCGGTCGCGAGTTGCCACTCGCCGGGATGCCGTTCGGGATCGCTTCGGGTCTCGAGCTGCTCGAGGTGGGCGACCTCGCGAACATCGACCTTGTCCGCCAGATGGCGCCGGATCGACTGCTCGAGCGTCTCAGCCGGCGCGAGGTAGCCGCCGGGAAGCGACCAGGCGCCCTTGAACGGCTCCTCGGCGCGTTGCCAGAGCAGGACCTGGAGCCGGCCGTCTCGCACCTGCAGCACCACCGCGAGCGTGACCTGAGCAGGTCGCACGTGCGGCGTTTTCGCCTCATGATCGGAAACTCTGGTAGACTCCGCCACAAGGTTTTAGACTACCAGGCTAAAAGTGGAAGGCGCACGCATGAGATGGAGTCGGTTCCTTGCTGTGACGGCCGTGGTGCTCACCGTCGGCGCGGCCGGGTGTGGCGGTGACGACGCCCCTACCCGAGCTGACACGAAGGTGAATGACACAATCAGGGTCGGGCTCGTCACGGACATCGGACAGCTGAACGACCGCGGCTTCAACCACCTCGCCTACGTCGGTCTGAAGAGGGCCGAGAGGGAGCTCGGGGTGCAGGGACGCGTGCTGCAGTCGGCGACGGCAGCCGATTACATCCCGAACCTGTCGTCTCTCGCTCGCAAGGGCTACGACCTCATCATCGGCGTGGGGTTCGCCCAGGGTGAGGCGGTCGATGCCGCTGCGGTCAAGTATCCCAACACACGGTTCGCGATCATCGACGTCGATCAATCCGGCCTGCCGCACAAGCCGGAAAATGTCATAGGACTGATCTTCAGGGAGCAGGAGGCGGGGTACCTCGCCGGTGCGCTCGCCGCTCTTTCCGAGCGGCGGCGCGCCGGGCGCGACGTCATCTCGTCCGTGGGGGGCATGAAGGAGCCGCCCGTCGACCGTTTCATCGCGGGTTACCAGGCGGGCGCGCGTAAGGCCGTGCCGGGTATCACAGTCCTCAACGGTTACTCGCGGGACTGGGACGACCAGGCGAAATGCAAGGAGCTGGCTCTCGACCAGATCGAGCGTGGCGCCGGCGTCGTCTTCCAGGTGGCGGGCGGGTGCGGCTTGGGCGCTCTGGACGCCGCGAAGCAGCGCGACGTGTGGGGTGTCGGCGTGGACGCCGACCAGTCGTTCCTTGGCCCGCACGTTCTCACGAGCGCCCAGAAGAAGGTCGATCGCGCCGTCTATCTCACTATCGAAGACGTGGTGAAGGGCCGGTGGCGAGGGGGCCGGAACGCGGCCTTCGGGTTGGCCGAGGATGGCGTTGGCCTGGGCAAGACGAGCCCGAAGGCGCAACCGGCTGACATCGCGGCGGTCAAAAAGCTCGAATCGGACCTCCGCGCCGGCAAGATCGACATCCCGACAAGCCTGGAGTAGCTGTGGCCGGGCTACGGCCGGGCTACTCGGACTCGCCGCCGAGCAGCGGCTCGAGCCCGACCTTCTCGCCTGCGACCTCGTTTCGCGCCCTGTCGACGACGTCCTGCCCGGTGTCGGCCGTACGCCAGGCACCGACACCGCAGCGAACGCTGGGCTCGTCGTACAACTCGGCGGCGAGGCTCGACGCGACGTGCCGAGCCTCCACGTCGTCGGCGCCCGGAAGGATGAGCGCGAGTCGGGCGCCGCTGTAACGGTAGGCGCTGCCGCCTCGGCGTGCCGCTTCCCGCTGCACGGCGCGCGCCGTGGCTCGGATCGCTTCGTCGCCCGCCGCATAACCCTCGGCGCGGTTGATCGCATCGATCTCGGTCACCTCGAACAGGATCACGGCGAAGAACCCTCCCTGAATGCTCGCCCGCTCTGCCTCGGCGCCCGCGTCCTGGTGGAGCTGCCGGTGTGAGTAGAGCAGCGTGAGGCTGTCGGTGGCCTCGAAATCGGTTCCGACCACCGGCTCGGGGCCTGCTCTCCTCATTCCGATCTCGGGATCGGCCAGTGCGGCCGCGAGGGCGTGCGGCTCCTTCCCAGCCTGAGGCTGGCTGCGCACCGCGTCCACGAACACCCGCACGACGGCGGGATCGAACTCCGTGCCGGCCCGGCTCTCGAGGACGGCACACGCGTCCTCCGGTGTCACGCCCCCGTGGGGGTTCGCGGTCAGCTCGCCGTAGAGATCCGCGATTCCGAGCACGCGCGCCTCCAGCGGGATCTGCTCTCCTTTGAGGCCGCCCGGGTAGCCACCGCCGTCGAAGTGCTCGTGATGGTGAAGGATATGGAGGGCGAGCGGGCTGAGATCCGGGACCTGCTCCACGAGCCGGTACCCGATGCGGGGATGCAACGCGACGATGCTCTGCTCCTCGGGGGTGAGCGGGCGGGGCTTGTGGAGGATGCGCTCGCTGATCCCGATCTTCCCGATGTCGTGGAGGAGCCAGGCGAACAGGAGATCCTCGCGTCGCTTGCCGTCGAGCCCCAGGCTTTCTGCAACGGCCGCGACGTACGGAGAGACCTGATCGGAGCGGCCCCGCAGGAAGGGATCTTTCGCCTCGATCGCCTCGGTGAGCATCCGGATCGTCGCCAGGTACGCGCTCCGCAGGCGACCGTGTAGCCGGCCGTTCTCCAGAATGGCGCCGGCGTGATCCCCGAGCGCGAGCAGGACCTCGTCCTCGTGCTCGTGGAAGCCGCCCGGCTTGTTTGCGCACACGACCACGCCGCTGAACCGATCGCGAATGTAGATCGGGATCCCGACCAGGTTCTCGATCTCGTCGTCGGCGGGCGTCCGCGCTTCGCGGTCGATATCCGGCTGATCGTTCTCACGAATGGTCTGGTCGCGCTCGAGCACCTCCTCGGCGAAGCGCTGGGCCACCGCGCTATCCGTCGCGTCGTGCTCGAACCCCTCGGCGACGACGAGATCGAGCTTCCCGTCGTCGTTCTCGTCCTCGCGGGAGAGCAGGAGGCCCTTCCGGGCTCCGAGCAGGTTCATAGCCACGCGGAGGAC
>JACCTQ010000024.1 GCA_013812265.1 Actinomycetota bacterium | reverse complement strand
CTCCAGAACGAGTTCCTCCAGCTCCAGACCGAGATCCGCAAGACGATCGTCTTCGTCACGCACGACATCGATGAGGCGATCAAGCTCGGTGATCGGATCGCGATCCTCGGCGCCGGCTCGAGGATCGCTCAGTACGACGATCCAGAGACCGTTCTCACCGCTCCTGCCGACGGCTTCGTCGAGGACTTCATCGGCGCCGGCGCATCGCTCAAGCGGCTCAATCTCACGCGCCTCCGCGATGTCAAGCTGATGGACTGGCCGGTCTCGAGCCTCTCCGAGAGCCGGGACTCGATCCGCGAGGCCCTGCTCCGCTCGGACAAGGGATCGGTAATCCTGCTCGACCCGGAGCGCCGCCCGGCGCGGTGGGTCAACGCGATGGACCTCGATCGGACCGATACGCCCCTCGCCGAGGCCGGTCTGCCCGCGGACGATGCGCTCGAGCAGGAGGCGACGCTCTACGACGCGCTCAACGAGATGCTCTCGACGTTTCAGGGGGCATCGCCGGTCGTCGATTCCGAGGGCGTCTACCTCGGGGTGATCGATATCGACACGATCGCTGCCGCCATCAAGAGTATGAGGGCCGAGGCGCGGCAGCGCTATCGAGGCAAGGAAGGCGAGCGGCTAACCGAAAAGCCGGTCGCCGCGTCGTAATGGTCGTGGATAGTGTGTCGACGAGCCGCAGGGGGAGGGGGTGACGTCATAGCGGAGCCGAGTGCAGAGGCTGCCAGCGTCGTGGTGGCAGCAGGAGTGGCGCCGCCACTTCCCGCCGACCTGCGGGAGAAAGCAGGCATCCCGCGTGCAGTTCGGTATGTCGGCATGCCGGTCTTCATCTCCCTCTGCTGCCTCGCGCTCTACCTGTGGGTGCAGAGCCAGGAGTTGGACTCGATCGAGCTGCGGCTGCTGAACGAGGATGCTCTGCGTGCCGCCTTGACGGGGCACGTGAAGCTCGCAGTCGTCTCGACCATCGGCGTCATCGCGATCGCGGTCCCGCTCGGCATCCTCGTCACGCGGCCCTTCGCGCGGTTCCTGACGCCGCCGGTGCTCGCGGTTGCGAACATCGGCCAGGCGGTTCCATCCGTCGGTCTGCTCGTTCTGTTCGCGATCACGATCGGGATCGGCTTCCGGCCCACGGTCTATGCCCTGATCGCGTATTCGGCACTGCCCGTGCTGCGGAACACGATGGTCGGGTTGCAGCAGGTGGACCGCTCCGTGATCGAGGCGGGACGCGGCATGGGGCTGACGAAGCTCGGGGCTCTGCTCAAGATCGAGCTCCCCCTCGCCGTGCCGGTGATCCTCGCCGGCGTGCGGACGGCGCTCATCCTGAACGTGGGCGTCGCAACGCTCGGGACGTTCGTCAACGCTCCGAGTCTGGGAGACTTCATCGTCAACGGGATCGCCCTCGATCGCGAGCCGGTGCTCTACACCGGCGCGATTCTCACCGGCGTGCTGGCGTTGACGATCGACTGGATCGCAAGCGTCGCCGAGGACGTCTTGCGCCCGAGAGGCTTGTAATGCAGCAAAAGGTTCGAAAAAGGAGGAAGGAGAAATATGCAATCGTTAGGTAGAAAGCTCCTCGCGGTGGCGGTGCTCGTCGCCGTCCTAGTGGCCGCGGCCACAGCCGGAGGGGCGAAGCCGAAGGCCCCGCTCCTGAGCCAGTTCAAGTTCAAGGGGGCGACCTTCACGGTCGGCTCCAAGAAGTTCACGGAGCAACTCATCCTCGGCCAGATCGCCATCCAGGCGCTCAAGGCGACGGGGGCGAAGGTCAACGATCAGACCGATCTCGGTGGCACGTCCGTGAACCGCCAGGCGCTGCTCTCGGGCAAGATCGACATGTACTGGGAGTACACCGGCACCGGCTGGATCACGCATCTGAGCCAGACGAAGCCGATCCCGGACAGTCTCAAGCAGTATCAGGCTGTCGCGAAGGCGGACCGGAAGAACGGCGTCAAATGGCTCGACCGGGCGCCTCTGGACAACACGTACGCCTTCGCCGTCCGCAAGGAGATGGTCAAGAAGTTCGGAGTCAGGAAGATCTCCGACTTCAAGAAGCTCCTCCGGACGAACAAGAAAGCCGCCACGCTGTGCAT
>JACCTQ010000346.1 GCA_013812265.1 Actinomycetota bacterium | reverse complement strand
TCCTTGTACTTCTTCGTCAGGCTGAGCAGCTCTTCCCACGTCTTCGGAGGCTGCGCGCCGAGCTCCTTGAGCGAGTCGGGCCGGTACCAGATGGTGCTCTTGGAGTTCGCCTTGGCTACGACGCCGTACGTCTCGCCCTCGATTATCGTCAGGTCGGTCCAGGCCTTGCCGTAGTTCTGATTGATGGCGTCGGTGTCGAGCTCGAGATCGGAGAAGGACTGCAGCGAGCCGTCCAACGCCAGGTCGGACACGATCCCCGGCCGGGGCACGATGGCCACCATCGGCGGGTTACCGGCGGCCAGCCGTGTACGGATGACCGGCAGGAAGTCACGCGCCGTCTCGTACTTCGTCTTGATCCCGGTGTCCTGCGTGAACTTGGTCAGGACTTTCTGGAACGCCTCGCGCTCGCTCCCGCCCCACAGCGAGAGCACCGAGACCGTCCCCGAGCCTTCGCCGCCTCCTTCGTCGTCTCCACCGCAGCCTGCCATCACGAGCGCAAGAGCTATAACGAGCGCAGGGAGGGCGAGCAGCAAGAAGCGATACCGCTTCATGAACCAGCTCCTTTCGTCGAATTGACTTCGTCGTAGATTCCAAGACCGGTGTCCGGGTCGAAGAAGTGCAGGGCCCGGGTGTCGACCGTCACCTCGGCTGCCTCACCCTCACGGACCTTCGTCCGCGCACCGAAGCGGCCGACCATCGTCGTCTCGCCCTCGCCGCCCGACAGCTCCTCGATCGCCCGCTCGTCACCGACGTCACGGGCCAGCTCGCGGACGTCATCGGTCACCGCCGGGGGCGCATCGACCGTGAAGTGCACCATGACCTCCGAGCCCAGCGCCTCGGTGAGCGTCACGTCGCCCTTCAAGCGCCGGTCGGCGGGCGCGTCACTGTCGAGTCCGACATCCTCGAGATCCTCCGGGCGAATGCCGAGGATCACCTTCCGGCCGTCGTACTGCTTCAGAGCCGGCCGGGCGGACAGCGTCTCCTGGCCGAGCGAGATCCGCTGGCTGCCGAGAGTCGCCAGCATGTCGCCGTTCGAGCGCTCGAGCGTCGCCTCGACGATGTTCATGGCAGGACTGCCGATGAAGCCGCCCACGAAGAGATTGACCGGGCGGTCGTAAAGCTCCTGCGGCGGGGCTGCCTGTTGCAACTCACCTTTTCGCATGACCGCCACGCGGTCGCCCATCGTCATGGCCTCGACCTGGTCGTGCGTGACGTAGACGGTCGTGACGCCCAGGTTGCTCTGGATCTGGCTGATCTCGGCTCGCATCTGCACGCGGAGCTTTGCGTCCAAATTGGACAGGGGCTCGTCCATCAAGAAGGCCTGTGGCTGCCTGACGATCGCCCGTCCCATCGCGACGCGCTGCCGCTGGCCGCCGGAGAGCGCACGCGGCTTCCGCTTGAGGTACTGCTCGAGCCCGAGAATCCGGGCCGTCTCGTTCACGCGCCGATCGATCTCGTCCTTCGGCTCCTTTCGGAGTCGCAGGCCGAAGGCGATGTTGTCGTAGACGGTCAGATGCGGATACAGCGCGTAGCTCTGGAACACCATTGCGATGTCCCGGTCCTTCGACGGGACACGGTTTACGACCCGGTCACCGATCTTCACCTCTCCCTCCGAGATGTCTTCCAGGCCGGCCACCATTCTGAGTGCGGTCGTCTTGCCGCACCCGGAAGGCCCGACGAGGACCATGAACTCGCCGTCGCGGATGTCGAGGCTGATCTCCGACACCGCCTTCGTCCCGTCGGCGTAGATCTTGCTCACACCGTCGAAGGTCACCCCAGCCACAGTCTTAACCTCCCTCTAACAAGTTTGGCGGCGCCTAGCATACGACTCGTGAGCGTCCATAGCCACTCCCATGGCACCGCGCACCGTAGCGCGGACAGACGCGCACTCATGGCCGCGCTTCTCCTCGTGGCCGCGTTCCTGCTGGTGGAGGTCGTTGCCGGGCTCCTCGCGGGCTCGCTCGCCCTGCTCGCAGACGCGGCGCACATGCTCACCGACGCGGTCGCCCTCGGCCTTGCTTTGCTCGCGAGCGCCATGGCCGCACAGCCGCCCAGCGGACGCTGGACGTTCGGGTTCGGGCGTGTCGAGATCCTCGCGGCGCTGGCCAATGGGATCGTCCTCGCCCTGGTCGGCGCCTGGATCGTCTACGTCGCGGCTCGGCGGCTCATCTCGCCTCAGGAGGTGCGGGGATCGATCGTGCTCGTCGTCGCGCTGCTAGGCATCGCCGTGAACCTCGTCGCCGCCCTCCTGCTCGCCCCGGCAAGTCGCCGGAGCTGAATATGCGCGGTGCCTACCTCCATGTCGCAACCGACCTCGCGGCGTTCATCGGGACGGCGATTGCGGCCGTGATCCTGATCGCGACCGGTTGGGACCGCATCGACCCGCTCATCAGCCTTGCCGTGGCTGCGCTCATCTTCTGGCAGCGTGGAGTCTGATCCGCGACTCGGCCCGGATCTTCCTCGAGCGTGCGCCGGGTGACATCGATCCCGCCCTGGTGGGGCGGGCGATCGTCGACCACCCGGGCGTCGCGGAGGCCCACGACCTGCACGTCTGGACGGTCACGAGCGGGTTTCCGGCCTTTCCGCGCACGTGCTGGTCGAGGGGGCAGCCGATTGTCACGCGCTGCGGCGCGCTCTGGAGGCGATGCTCGCAGAGCGTTTCGACATCGAGCACACGACGCTCCAGGTCGACCACGCGGGAGGCGAGCAGCGCGTCGTGCTCGGGCCCGTCGCCCGGCGCGTCCGCCCGGTTCATCATCGCTAGCGGAGGGAGCGAGCTACGACCACAGAGCCCGTTAGAGTCCGCCGCCGTGGCTGCGCTCGCGGGTAGGACGGCGATCGTCACCGGCGCCTCGAGCGGGATCGGCGCAGCGACCGCCGTTGCGCTGGCCGAGGCGGGCGCACGGGTCGCCGTGGGAGCCCGGCGAACCGAGCGGCTCTCCGACCTCGGGCAGAATTTCGTGTCCCACACACTCGATGTCCGCGACCCAGCGAGCTGCGAGCGGTTCGTCGAGGCAGTGACCCGGGAGCTCGGCGCGATCGACATCCTCGTGAACGGCGCCGGCCTTGCCCTCGGGCGCGACCCGTTCACCGAGAGCACGGAAAGGGACGAGGAGGTCGTGCTCGAGACGAACGTTCAGGGGTTGATCCGCATGACCCGGCTGTGCCTTCCCCACCTCCGGGACGGGGGCCACGTCGTCAACCTCGGTTCGGTCGCGGGGCGACAGGCGTATCCCAACGCAGCTCTCTACGTCACGTCGAAGTTCGCGGTCCGCGGGTTCACCTACGCACTCCGGGAAGATCTGCTCGGACGCCCCATCCGCATCACCACCGTTGATCCGGGCCTCGTGGAGACCGACTTCTCCCTCGTTCGTTTTCGCGGCGACGAGGAGAAGGCGAGGCAGGTCTACGAAGGCGTGGAGCCGCTCACACCGCCAGACATCGCCGAGTGCGTGCTCTTCGCGGTCACGCGGCCGCCGCACGTCAACGTGGACGAGATCGTGGTCAAGGCCTTGACCCAGTCGAGCGCAACAAGGATCGTCCGCGCGGGGCAAGGCGACTAGCTCATGGCTCTTACCATCCTCGAGGGTTCTACCTTCTGCATCTGCGACGAGCGCGGCGATCTGCAGTGGCGGACGGGCGGCCTCTTCGCCGAGGACACCCGCTTTCTCTCACAGCTGAAGCTGACGATCAACGGCGAGGCTCCCCTGCTGCTCTCGTCTGATCGGGTGGAGTACTTCTCGGCCGTGTTCTACCTCCGCAACCCGCTTGCGGGGGGGCTCCAGCAGGACGTCCTGTCCATCAGACGCGCGCGCTTCGTCGGGGACGGCATGCAGGATCGGGTCCGGATCCAGAACCACAGCACCGAGAGGCTCGCCTTCGACGTCGGGCTGGAGTTCGGGTCCGACTTCGCCGACATCTTCGCCGTCAAGAACTATGACTTCGATTTCGGCAATCCGGACAAGGCCCCGCCGCTGCCCCCGCCCGCTCCGTGCCTGTACGACGAGCGGAACAACCAGTTCCTGCTCGAGGATCACGACGGCAGCGTGGCTCGCACGCAGATCCTGCTCTCGCGTCGCGGCGCCGTGAACGGCTCGAGCATCGTCTACCGGGTCGAGCTCGACCCGCGCGAGTCGTGGGACGTGCGGCTGGACGTGGTTCCGTCCTCGGACGGGGACGAGGTGATGCCGCGCGTGCGGGAGCGCCGCTTCGGCGAGGAGCTCTCGCGTGTCACCGATTCGCTGGCCGCCTGGCGCCTGCGCGTGCCGCAGCTCAGGGGCGATTGGGACGACCTCGAGGACACGTTCACGAGCTCGGTGTCGGCTCTGGCCTCGCTGCGCATGCGTGGTGGGACCGCCGGCGGGCGGCTTCCGGCCGCCGGCATGCCGTGGTTCATGACCGTCTTCGGACGCGACACGATCATCACCTGTCTGCAGACGCTCCTGTTCGGACCGGAGCTGGCACGCGGCGCGCTCGAGTTCCTCGCGGAGCTGCAGGCCGTCGAGGACGAGCCGGACATCGATGCCGAGCCGGGCAAGATCGTGCACGAGGTCCGGCACGGGAAGGCGGCACGGAACTGGTTCCCGCGCTACTACGGAACGGTCGACGCGACTCCTCTCTGGCTGATTCTCCTCTCGGAGGTCTGGCGCTGGACCGACGACGCCGCCCTTGTCCGCACGCTGAAAGAGCCGGCAATGCGCGCGCTGGCTTGGATCGACGAGAGCGGAGACCGAAACGGCGACGGCTTTGTCGACTATCTGAAGCGCACACCCCGCGGGCTCGAGAACCAGTCGTGGAAGGACTCGTACGACTCGCAGCGTTTCGCGGACGGTCGGATCGCGGAGCCTCCCATCGCGCCCTGCGAGGTGCAGGGGTATGTCTACGACGCCAAGCGCCGTCTGGCCGAGCTCGCACGCGAGGTCTGGCGGGATCGCGAGCTTTCGGAACGGCTCGACGGCGATGCCGATCGTCTCTTCGAGCGATTCAACGAGGCGTTCTGGTGCGACGCCCGGGGCGGCTTCTACGCCCTCGCGCTCGACCGGGAGGGAGCCAAGGTCGACTCCGTGTCCTCCAACATCGGCCACCTGCTGTGGAGCGGGATCGTTCCGGCGGAGCGCGCCGACGCGGTCGTCGACCGCCTCATGGGCGAGGGGCTGTGGTCAGGATGGGGCGTCAGGACGATGTCGAGTGGTGACGCCGCCTACAACCCGCTCTCGTACCACAACGGCACGGTGTGGCCCCACGACAATTCGCTGATCGCGTGGGGGCTTTCGAAGTACGGTCGCCACGAGGAAGCCCAGCGGATCATTCGTCGCATGATCGGCGCCGCCGCCCATTTCGACTATCAGCTGCCGGAGGTCTTCGCGGGCCTTCCCCGCTCGGACACGCCCTTTCCGATCGCCTATCCGACCGCTGCGCGGCCCCAGGCGTGGGCGGCCGGGACGCCGGTACTCCTGCTGCAGCTGCTGCTCGGCCTCTTTCCGAGCCGTCGCCGGCAGATGCTCGAGAGCGCTGAAGGTTTGACAGTGCCGTCGTGGGCGGGCAAGAGGCTGCGGCTGTCCGGGGTCCCGGCATTCGACCGCCTGTGGAACGTCGAGCTCGAGCAGGGCGCGGTGCGGGTGGAGGAGGCATGAGCTCCAACGAGCTTCGGATCGCTGTCGTCAGCCCGGTCTGGTTCCCCGTGCCTCCGTCGGGGTACGGCGGGATCGAGTGGGTGGTGTCGCTACTCGCCGACGGCCTCGCCGACGCCGGCCACGACGTGACGCTCTTCGCATCCGGCGACTCGCTCACGAAGGCGAAGCTCTCCTTCGTCTACGCGGAGGCGCCCGCGCACCTCATCGGTCGCACTCTGCCCGAGCTGCAGCACGCGCTCGGGTGCTACGAGCGGGCCTCTGAGTTCGACATCATCAACGATCACTCGGGGCTGCCGGCGGCAGCGCTGGGCGGGGCGGTCGGGACACCCGTCGTGCACACGATCCACGGCCCGCTCGACTCCGAGGGGGGCACCATCTACGAGCAGATCGGGCGAGTGTCGCCCCGGGTCGGGCTGATCTCCGTGTCCCTCAACCAGCGGCGGCCGAAGCCCGATCTGCCGTGGCTCGCGAACGTGCCGAACGCGCTCGACCTGTCCGCGTATCCGTGCAAGCCGCACCCCGGCGAGTACCTGCTCTTTCTCGGCCGTATGAGCCCAGACAAGGGCTGCCACCGCGCCATCGCCGTGGCGATGGAGCTGGGGCTGCCGCTGAAGATCGCCGGGAAGAGGCGGGAGCCGAAGGAGCGACAGTACTTCGCCGAGCTCGTCGAGCCGCACCTGAGCGACGACATCGAGTACCTCGGCGAGGTGACGCACGGCCAGAAGGTCGAACTGCTCCAGAACGCGCGTACGACCCTGTTCCCGATCGAGTGGGAGGAGCCCTTCGGGCTGGTCCTGATCGAGTCGATGGCCTGCGGGACGCCCGTGATCGCGACTCGCTACGGCGCGGTTCCCGAGGTGGTGCAGCACGGTGTGAGCGGCATCATCGTGGACAGCTACCGCGACATGGCGGCTGCGCTCGAGCAGGCCGATGCGCTCGACCCGCTCGTGTGCCGGCGCTACGTGGAAGAGCGGTTCTCGTCCGAGCGCATGGTCGACGACTACGTGGCCGCGTACCGGAAGGCGATCGAGCGCGGCTAGCACGCATCATGCCTCTGCTTCAGCCGGCGCAGCTCCGGTTGTCTCGGCACCCAGCCGACGCAGGTTGCGGATGTCGGCGACGAACAGCTGAGCGACCGTGCTCGCGAGGACGATTGCGCCGGCAGCCCACAGTGCCTCGGCGATGCCGATTTGATCGGCAATCGGGCCGGCGATCGCCAACCCGATCGGGATGAACACGAACGAGCCGAGGTAGTCGTAGGCGCTCACGCGTGAGAGGCGCTCGCGCGGGACATGCTCCTGCAGGGCGGTGTTCCAGAGCGTGCCGAAGATCTCGAGGCCAAACCCCGCAACGAGGGCCGCGGCGGCGATCAATGGCGCCGGAGCAGCGACCGCCAGCAGTGGAAACGGGAATGCGAACAACAGCAGCGCGACGCACGCAGCGAAGAGGGGTCGCTCGGGCTTGAAGCGGAGCATGAGCAACCCGCCACCGACGAAGCCGGCCCCGAACCCCGCCATGATCAGCCCCCAGGCAGTGGCCCCGCCGAGCGAGTCGTCGGCGACGACGGGACCAAGGACGAAGAAGGCTCCCTGCGCGACCATGTTGTCAAGGGCGGCCACGGCGACGATCACCCACAGCCACGTTCTCGACGTGAACTCCTGCCAGCCCTCCTTCAGCTCGCGGACGAAGCGACGAGCCGGCAGCGTCAGGTTCTTGGGCGGGCGGATGCGGAAGAGGAAGGCCGCGCTCGCCAGGAAGGTCGCCGCGTCGAACGCAATCGCGGCGGCTGGGCCGGCCGTGGCGACGAGCGCACCGCCTACCAGGGCTCCGACGACGCTTGCGGAGCTCACGGTGAGTCCGAGTAACGCGTTCGCCTGCTGGAGTCGCTCCGCGCTCACGACCTGGGGGACCACTCCTGTCGCCGCGGGAAAGAAGAACGCCGAGGCGATCCCTCTGACCCCCTGCAGGAGTGCGAGGTGCCAGAGCTCCGCCGCCTCGGTGAAGAGCAGAAGAGCCGTGGCCGCCTGCATCGCGAACATCGTCAGATCGGAAGCGACCATGACCAGGTAACGGGGCAGTCGATCGGCCCAGACTCCGCCGACCAGCAGGAAGAGGATTTGCGGCACACTCGCTGCGGCGAGCACGATGCCGAGGTCGGTCGCGGAGCCTCCGAGGTCGTCCAGCACGGCGAACGCCAGGGCAATGGGGGCGATCGACGTGCCGAGCAGTGAGATCGTGCGCGCCAGGAAGAGCTGGCGGAAGTCGCGCTCGGCGAGGACGCCGAGCCAGCTCATGGCACGCTCTCCTGCACGCGCGCGTCCACGTACGCGACGAAGCGCTCGAGGCCATCCAGGTCGACGATGAGATCCGCCCCGTCTCCCCGGTAGCTCGCGATTGCTCCGTTGACCAGCGGGCGAAGATCCGGCGGAAGGCGCACTGTCGCCCACGCCGCTCCGGAGTCCTTCGAGTGCAGCTCGCCGGTCGCGAGCGTCGCCCACTCCCTCGCCATGCTGAGAATCGCGTAGAGCGGAGCCTGGGCTGCGCGGTCGCGGGACCACCTGAGATCCCGGAGCAGGGAGTCGACGTAGTCGGCGCGGGGCACAGGCGGGAAAACCTCCTGGATCGGGGCTCCGAGGAGCACTATTCCGCGCTCTCGGACGACGGTGATGTGCGCGGCGAGGTCGGCGTCGGG
>JACCTQ010000342.1 GCA_013812265.1 Actinomycetota bacterium | reverse complement strand
CTCCTTTCGTTGCGCCGGGTTGGCGCAGTATCACGTGTTTCGCGGACGGAGCCAAGGAATCCGTCCAAATCGATGTTCATGGGCGACCCGAAAGCTCCTCCCCACGTCCGTAGCGAACTGCGCGGCGCACTGCGCGGGGTTCGAGACCGCTCTCCAGCAGCTGCTGTCGGAGCTCGCCTTCGCGGGCGAGCCGCAGGAACAGCCAGGCGAGCGCCGCGAGCGTGACGAGAGACCCTTCGATCATCATCACTGTGCCGGCCAGGCCCTGATCCTGGAGCGCCGAGATCCCGTAGCGGTGGGAGGCGTGCTCATAGGTTGTGTAGAAGACGGTCCCGGACCACAGGAACACGTTGCCGAGTGCCGTCTCAAGGAGACGGACAGCGACGATGTAGCCGATCTTGGCGCCTGTTCCGAACCACTCCGGGGCTGGCAATGTCTCGAGCACGGCAGCCCACATCAGGCCGCCGAAGGTGAAGAACAAGACGTGCTGCAGCGCATGCACCGACGCGTACTGCAATGACCCATCGTAGAGCGCGGGAACGTGCCAGACGTACAGGTTCACCGTCCAGAGCGGGAGAGCCACGAGGGGATGAGCGAGCACGCGCAGCCGATTGACCGCGGGCACGGCGAGCACCGGCCGGAGAATCGGCCCGGTCAGCCCCGCCACGAACGCGAGCGGCGCGAGATCGCCGAGGATGACGTGCTGCAGCATGTGGCAGAAGAAAAACTCCTCCTCGGCGAACGCCTCGAGCGGGGAGGCGAGCGCGAGCACCACGAGAGCGATGCCCGCGGCGAAGCTCCAGACCCGCCAGGCGGGGACGGGACGGCCGCTCCGCTCGAGCGCCCGCACTCTTGCGCCGTAGGCTGCGGCGGCGATCGCGGTCGGCCCCAGCTGCAACGGTTCGAAGGACCAGCTCGTGAGAACGGATGGCCCGACAGCCATCAGCTCAGTCTAGGCCCCTAGTTCTCGGCGGGCTCGGGGCTTGTGGCTCTGAGCCACAAGCCCCGAGCAGGAGCGTCTCGTCGGCCTGCAGTCGTAGACTCGGTTGGGTGGACGACCAGGGCGCGACGTACGAGGCGGCCGGTGTGTCGCTCGCTACGGCCGACGCCGTTGTGGAACGACTTGCGGCGGCGATCGAGTCGACTCGTGTCCCTGCCGTTCGAGGCGAGCTGGGTGGGTTCAGCGGCCTATACGCCCTCGCGGACGGCTCGCTGCTCGCGGCGTCCACGGACGGCGTAGGCACGAAGCTCGTGCTCGCTCGCCAGGCGGGGCGCCTGCGCGACGCCGGCGCGGACCTCGCCGCTCACTGCATCAACGATGTCTCGACGACCGGTGCCGATCCGCTGTTCCTGCTCGACTACGTGGCGGCGGCGGCCGTGGACCTCGAAGAGGTCGCCGAGCTCGTCGAAGGAGCGGCATCGGTATGCCGCGCTGCCGGCTGCGCGATCCTCGGCGGCGAGACCGCGGAGCTGCCGGGCATCTACAGGGACGGCGAGCTCGACTTCGCCGGGACGTGCGTCGGCCTCGTCCAGCCCGGGCGCCTCATCGACGGATCGCTCTGCCGGCCCGAGGACGTCGTGGTGGGCTTCCTTTCGTCCGGTCTCCACGCGAACGGGTTCTCGCTCGTCCGGCGGCTGATCGGCGAGGGGTCGTTCGATGCCGATCTCCTGCTGCGGCCCACGCGCCTGTACCTGGACGACGTGCGCGGTCTTCGCTCACACGCGGACGTACGCGCGCTCGCGCACGTGACGGGCGGCGGTATCACCGGCAATCTCGGACGCGTCCTGCCGCCCGGAGTGGGCGCTCGGATCGACCCCGGCGCCTGGCAGCGCCCGCGGGTGTACACCTGGCTTGCGGATATGGGCGTCGGCGAGGATGAGCTCCGTCGCGTCTTCAACCTCGGGATCGGCATGTGCGCGGTCGTCCCGGCCACGGATGCCGTGGATGCTCTGGTGATCGGGCGCCTGGAAGAGGGTGAAGGAGTCCGGTGGGCCGGATAGGCGTGCTCGTATCCGGGCAGGGAACGAACCTCCAGGCACTGATCGACGCTGGCCTACCCGTTCGGGCCGTGGTCTCGAACCGGTCGGGAGTGCCGGCGCTCCACCGAGCGGCACGAGCCGGCATCGAGTCGGCGGTGTTCGCGGCGGGCGACTACGGCTCGCGCGAGGAGCGCGACGCGGTAATGGCGGCCTGGCTCGAGGAGCGCGAAGTGACGCTCGTCGTCTGCGCCGGCTTCATGGAGCTGCTGCGCAAGCCTTTTCTGGAACGTTTCGCCGGCAGAATCCTGAACACGCACTCCGCGCCGCTACCCGACTTCCCCGGAGCTCGTCCGATCGAGGACGTCTTGGCGGCCGGGGTCGCCGAGACGGCGGCCACCGTGCACTACGTCGACGAGGGCACGGACACCGGGCCTGTGATCGCCGCCGAGCGCGTTCCCGTCTACGAGGACGACACCGCCGAGACGCTCAGGGCCCGCGTCCAGTCGGTCGAGCACCGGCTGCTCCCGCGAATCGTTCGGAGCCTCGCCGGTTGATCGAGCGGGCGTTGCTATCGGTGTACGACAAGCGCGGCCTGGACGACTTCGCGCGCGGCCTCTCCGAGCTCGGGATCGAGCTCGTCGCGAGCGGCGGTACGGCCTCCTTCCTGGAGGAGGCCGGAATCGAAGTGGCGCGCGTGGAAGAGCTCACCGAGGTCCCCGAGCTGCTCGGTGGACGGGTCAAGACGCTGCATCCGCGGGTGCACGCTGCCATCCTTGCCCGGAGTGATCACGACGAGGACATGGCGACGCTCGCAGCGCACGGAATCGAGCCCTTCGGCCTGGTCTGCGCAAGCTTCTACCCGTTTCCGGGGGAGCTGAGCCCGCTCGCCGAGGAAGAGGTAATCGAGCTGATCGACATCGGCGGGCCCTCGATGCTGCGGGCCGCGGCGAAGAATTACGCCCATGTGGTGCCCGTAGGCGATCCGGCGCAGTACGGCGACGTGCTGGCGGAGCTCCGCGCCGAAGGAGCCGTCTCGCGCCGAACGCGTCATCGACTGGCGGCGGCGGCCTTCGCCATGACCGCGGCATACGAGGCGTCGATCGCGGGCTGGTTCTCGCGCGGGCACGTCTTTCCGAGTCGCCTCACGACACGCTACGACAAGGTGCTCGATCTCGCATACGGGGAGAATCCGCACCAGCAGGCGGCGCTCTACGCCGACCATGACGCCCGTGCGCACCTCTTCTCGGGTGTCGAGCAGCTGCACGGCCGCCCCCTGTCGTACGTCAACCTCCTCGACCTCGCCGCCGGGCGCGGCTTGCTCGAGGATCTGGAAGGACCCGCGTGCGTAATCGTCAAGCACGCGAATCCGTGCGGCGCAGCCTTCGCCCAGTCGATCGAGGACGCGTTCGAGGGCGCCCTCGCCTGCGACCCGGTCTCGGCGTTCGGGATGGTGTGCGTGCTGAACGGGCCGGTTGGCGAACGTTTGGGCGGGCGGCTGGCGGAGCGCTTCATAGACGTGCTTTACGCCCCCTCGTACGCTGATGAGGCGCTCGCTCCGCTGCGGGCGAAGCCGGGGACGCGAATCCTCGCCGGGCCCGATTCGTTGCCGGAGCGAGCGCGGGAGGTCAGGGGCGTACCGGGAGGCGTGCTCGTGCAGGATCCGGACTCGCTTCCGGACGATCCGGGGGACATGCAGGTGGTATGCGGCTCCCCGTCCGAAGCGCAGCGGCGGGATCTCCTGTTCGCCTGGCGCGTGTGCAGGCACGTCACGTCGAACGCAATCGTGGTGGCGAGGGAGGGCCGAACGATCGGCATCGGCTCGGGGCAGGTGAGCCGCGTCGACGCGGTTCGCATCGCTCTCGACAAGGCCGCGGCACACGGGCACGACGTTGGCGGCGCCGTGCTGGCCTCGGACGCCTACTTCCCTTTCCCCGACGGGCCGCAGGCAGCGCTCGACGCGGGGGTAAAGGCGATCATCCAGCCGGGTGGCTCGAAGCGGGACGCCGACGTCGTCGACGCTGTGCAAGGTGCGGGCGCGGCCATGGTGCTCACAGGCCGGCGGCACTTCCGCCATTAGCAAACCGTCACAGCGTTCAGCGATCGCCCGGCCGCGTGAAGCAGCCTGGCCGGATCGGCTATTGGATTCCCGCACGGGGCGACGGAGGGTCGCCTCGGTACGGGGTTATCTCGCCTCATGGTCGCGGTCGATCCCGCGGGGGAGCCGCTGTGGCGCTGCACCGGCTCGCTCCTTTCGCCAAATCTCTTTCTGACCGCAGGCCACTGCGTCGGAGAACCCCAGGCGGCTCCGGCGGACCA
>JACCTQ010000340.1 GCA_013812265.1 Actinomycetota bacterium | reverse complement strand
CAAGTGGTCGTCGAGCGCTTGCAGGCCGCGGTACGGCCGCCGGGCTAGTGCTCAGGGATGTCCCCCGAGCGCCCGCACGACGTAGTACGAGCGGCGACCGAATTGGTTAGGTTCCGCGGCGATGGCCACTCGAGCTGCCGCCTGTCATTGTGGGCAACTTCGTCTGGAAGTGGCGGGCGATCCGTTTGCCGTCTCCATCTGTAACTGCCTGGCCTGCCAACGCCGGACGGGAAGCGCCTTCGGGATGCAGGCCGGGTTCAAAGCGGATCAGGTGCAGGTCGTCGGTCGCTTCAGCGACTACACGCGGATCTCGGACGAGGCAGACAGGAAGGAGCACGCCTTCCATTTCTGCCCCGACTGCGGGTCGCAGGTCTTCGGCACGGAACCGACGGAGCCAGACTTGATCGTCGTCTCGGTCGGCTCGTTCGCCGACCCGTCGTTCCCGCCGCCCACTCCGAGGACGACCGCACGCGGGCGGTCGTCATGCTCGCGCAGAGCAGGGTCCGAGCCGCTCGAGGAGACGAGCAAGCACGGACCGATCTCCAATCGGCCGTGGAGCTTCTGTCGGAGCTCGGCCTGACCCTGGAAGCTGCGCAGGCGCGCGTCGGGCTCGCCCGCGCGCTCGGATCGCATGCTCCGGCAGCGGCAATCCTGGAGGCGCGGCACGCGCTCGAGACGTTCGAGCGTGTCGGCGTGACCCGCGATACCGACGCGGCCGCGGCTCTACTCCGAGAGTTGGGGGCTCCGGCGCGGACCTTCACGAAGGGATACGGGACGCTGACCAGGCGCGAGACCGAGGTCCTGTCGCTCCTGGCCGAAGGATGCTCGAACGCGAGGATTGCGGAGCGGCTCTACATCAGCCGGCCCACCGCCGAGCATCACGTTGCGCGCATCCTGGCCAAGCTCGGCTTGCGGAACCGAGCCGAGGCGGCCGCGTACGCGCTCCGCGAGACTCTCCCCAGAGATCCGTAGCGGAATAGGTATTCCCACCGATGCTGCGCCCCTCGCGCGCAGCGATCCTCACTGCACCGGTCATCCGGCCGTCCGCCCGAGGAAAACCGGCGTTCAAGCTCCGACTGGAGCGCAGCTGGCTCGGATAGGCGACGGTGCGAGAACGACCGCCAAGGGAGGAGGATGATGCATTGGTGACCGAGCTGGATCGAGAACTCGAGAATGCACAGCGCACCCTGGAAGTGCCTGATCGCGTCTCGCGGCTCATGCTCATCGGGGCACCGCCCGGCGTGACGCGCGACGTCCCGCTCCCACTCCGTCGGATGAGCCTGCCACTCGTGGGCCAGCCGCTCGGCCGCCTCATGATGCGCAACCCCACTCGCGACGGAACCGAAAGTTCTGGGCGCAGCTCCTCGTGGTGCACCCCGAGCGTCTCGCCGACGCGCTCCTCGACGTCGACGTCGCCCACACCCGCAGGAACCGCGACAGCATCCTCTCTGTGATCCGCTGCGTATGCGCCGGCCTTCGGAGCCAGCGTCTTATCCTGGGAGATCGCTGGCTGAGGCTGAGGGTCCCAACCCTCTTCGTGTACGGGGAGCGCGACACCTTCATGGGCTCCAAAGTCGAGAAGGCGTGGAAGACGATCGCCGCAGGGAACCCGAACGTTCAAGTCGTTCGCATCCCTGGCGCCGGCCACTTGCCCTGGATCGATGATCCCGAGCGCGTCGTCGCCGAGATGGAGCGCTTCCTGGCCACGGAGCCACGGAGCGGAGTGGAGGCAGCGGCGCAGTCACCACAACGCTCGCCGTCGCCGGCAGCGAAGGCGAACGCGTCGGCATGACGGCTCTCCGGGTTCGAGGAGTTCGTCGTTGAGCGTCGGGACCCTGTTCTCCTCGCGGGCGCCCGTGCGCGTCGTCCTATGGACGAACCTGGATGTTCCCGGCGGTGATCGGGGTCAGCGCTCGTACGACGACCGACGGATTCGCGAGTTGGCGT
Source organism: Actinomycetota bacterium (assembly GCA_013812265.1). Classification (GTDB taxonomy): domain Bacteria; phylum Actinomycetota; class Thermoleophilia; order Gaiellales; family Gaiellaceae; genus JACCTQ01. The sequence continues at coordinate 1,954 of JACCTQ010000340.1, read as the reverse complement.
AGCGTGTCGCCGACGAACGTGAACTCGTTGCAGCTCTTGGGGGGCGCGTAGTCGGGAATGGTCGTGATCCTGTCGGCGGAAGAACCCTTGCCCTCGCCGTTGTCTTCGACCCCGAACACCGAGATGCGGCCGGGTGTGCGATGAGTCCCGGGTTCGACGACTTCGTGATTGTCCCGCCAGCTATGGCTCGATTGGCCGCCTCCGAACTTGAGGCAGTCGACCTCGATGTGGGCGTGAACGCCGAGAGCCCGATTCTTGACCTGCACGTGCCCCGAGACCGTTCCGTCCGCGTGCCGGACCGTGTTGAAGGAAAACGTTCTCAGCTCCCCGCCGCTGATGAGGTTTCCGTGACCGCCCGCAAACGGATTACTCGCTCCGGTCGCTACCGAGGCCATCAACCCCGCGACCGTCACTGCTAGGCGACCAGTGCCCTCCTGGGCGAAGCCGGTGCTGAGGCCCCCCGCACAGTGATTTAAGAAAAAGTTTAGCGCGCCCATCCCGCGTGACCGGGAAAGCTGTTTGGCCGTGACCGCGACCTCTCTCCGGAGCGTCAAAGGCCTCGAGCTCGAGCGATTCTTTTGGGCGCACAACGGCCGGGCGGAGCACCTGCTCTGCGCCTCGGACGTCGAGCCCTACCGGCTGCACGACCTGCTCGAGCTGGCGGACGAGCAGACAACCGAGCTGTGGAGACGGCTCGAGCTCGGCTACACCCACCCCGAAGGGATGCCGGCCCTCCGCGCCGAGATCGCGGCGTCGTATCGCGGCGTCGATTCCGAGGACGTGGTCACATTCGCCGGCGCCGACGAGGCGATCTTCTTGGCGCTGAACGCGATCCTGCGCCCCGGCGACCACGCCCTCGTCACCTGGCCGGCCTACCAGTCGCTGCACGAGGTCGCCTATGCGGCGGGAGCCGACGTGACACTCCTGCCACTCGATCCCACTGAGGGCTGGGCGCTGGACGTGGACGCGCTTCGGCGCGCCATCCGGCCCACCACGCGCGTCGTGATCGTCAATTTCCCGCACAACCCGACCGGAGCGCTGGCCGATCGGCAGACCCTGGACGCGGTCGCCGCGATCGCCGCCGAGGCGGGCGCCCACCTGTTCTCGGACGAGGTCTACCGCTATCTGGAGCACGATCCCGCCGAGCTGCTTCCGGCGGCGGCCGAGTACGGTGGGCGTGCGGTCAGCGTGGGCGTGATGTCGAAGGCCTTCGGCCTCGCGGGACTGCGGATCGGCTGGCTCGCGACGAAGGACCGCGAGCTGCTGCGCCGGATCTCGATCTCCAAGGAGTACATCTCGTCTTGCAACAGTGCGCCGAGCGAGGTGCTCGCCCTGGTCGCCCTGCGCGCCCGAGAAGCGGTGCTCGCGCGCAGCAGGCGCCTCCTGAGCGCGAATCTCGCGCTGCTCGACCGCTTCTTCGCCGACTGGGAGGGCGTGATCAGCTGGGTGCGGCCGCGCGCCGGCTGCGTGGGCTTCCCGCAACTGCAGGCTGATCTGCGAGTGGAGGCGCTCGCCAGCCGACTCGTGGACGAGGAAGGCGTGCTGCTCGTACCTGGCTCCGTCTACGACTACCCCGGGAACCACTTCCGGCTCGGCTTCGGCCGGGTCGACCTGCCCGCCGCGCTCGCTGGGCTCGACCGCTTCGCGCGGCGGGAGTTCGCGAAGAGGGCCGCATGATCGACGTGATCCTGCCCGTGCTGAACGAGGCCAAGGCGCTGCCGTGGGTCCTGGGCCGACTGCCGGAGGGCTATGCGCCAATCGTCGCCGACAACGGTTCGACCGACGGCTCGGGCGACCTCGCCTCAGGGCTCGGAGCGCGAGTGGTCGTCGAGCCGCAGCCGGGCTTCGGCGCCGCGTGCTTCGCCGGCCTGACCGCCGCGACGGCCGAGGTGGTCTGCTTCATGGACTGCGACGGCTCGCTGGATCCGCGCGCGCTTCCGGCCGTCGCGGACCC
>JACCTQ010000315.1 GCA_013812265.1 Actinomycetota bacterium | reverse complement strand
ACGTGCTCGGGACGGCGCAGGGCGTCGTTGCGGTCGGCCTCGGAATCCCCTCGCGGATCGACCACCCCTCCGGGCGAGCCGTGGGCTCCGTGAACATTCCGCTCGCAGACCTCGATTTGCGCACCCGCATGGAGGAGCGGTTCGGCCTGATTGTGGGGCTCGAGAACGACGCCAACGCAGCTGCCCTCGCCGAGTGGGCGCTGGGCGCCGGTCGGGGGAGCCGCGACATGGTGATGCTCACGCTGGGCACGGGCGTCGGCGGCGGTGTGGTCGTCGATGGGCGCCTCTATCGTGGCTGGGCGGAATTCGGCCACATCGTCATCCTCCATGACGGCCCCCCCTGTCAGGGCAGCTGCACGGGCCGCGGGCACCTGGAGACGCTCGCCTCCGGTACGGCGGCCGAGAAGGCCGCGGTAGCCGCTTTCGGGCCGGAGGCGACCGCCGAGGAGCTCGTTCGGCGCGCATCGGAAGGGGAGGAGCTCGCAGCGGATTTGCTCGCCGAGATCGGCGGTTATCTTGGCAGCGGGATAGCCAGCCTCGTCAACATCTTCAATCCGCAGCTCGTCGTCCTCGGAGGCGGTTTCGCGGCGGCGGGCGATCTCGTCTTCGATGCGGCGCGCGAGGTCGTTGCTCGCGAGGCGCTCCAGCCTGCGGGCGAGCTCGTTCGCCTCGTTCCGGCCCGGCTCGGAAGCAAGGCCGGCGTGATCGGCGCGGGGCTGATCGGGTTCGAGGCCGCGGAGCACGGAGCCTGATGCCGCTCTTCGTGTGCGCCACGCCGATCGGCAACCTGGAGGATGTCACTCTGCGCGTGCTCCGCACGCTTCAGGAAGCCGATGTCGTCCTGTGCGAGGACACACGCCGAACGCGGATCCTCCTGACGCGGCACCGGGTGCAGGCGCGCCTCGTCAGCCTGCACGCGCACAATGAGGCACAGCGCACGGCAGAGGTGCTGCCGCGCCTGGCCGCGGGGGAGAGCATGGCGCTCGTCAGCGACGCCGGGCTGCCCGGGGTCAACGACCCTGGGGGACGGCTGATCTCGGCCGCGATCGAAGGCGGGATCCCGGTCACCGTCCTGCCCGGGCCTTCTGCAGTCGAGACCGCGCTCGTGGCGAGTGGGCTGTCGAGAGGGGAGTACCTCTTTCTCGGCTATCTCCCCCGCGCGAGAGGCGCGCTGCGCCGCCTTTGGGCTAGCGCGGCGGCATGGCCCTGGGCTGCAGTGGCCTTTGAGTCTCCCCGCCGGCTGCCAGGGACGCTGCGCAGTCTGGCCGAGATCCTTCCCGACCGGAATGCCGCCGTCTGCCGCGAGCTGACGAAGCGGTACGAAGAGGTCGTTCACGGGAGTGCCACGGAGCTCGCCGAGCGATTCAGCGAGCCGCCCAAGGGCGAGATTACCCTCGTTGTCGGGCCCGGCCGGGCTGCAGAAAGCGATTCCGACCGTGCCACAGCGGTCGCCGCGGTCGCCGAGCTCGTTGCCGCCGGTGTCCCGCGCCGGGATGCCAGCGACCTCGTCGCCCGGCTGACCCGTGTGCCACGAAACGCGCTCTACCGCGAGTCTCTGTAGCCAGTTTTGACAACATCCGACCCCGTTGCTAGCGTGGCCGATCTGTTGACCAAACTGACAACAAAGGAGTCGACTATGAAGATAGGATTGCTCGCGGTCCTCGCCGCAGCGCTGATAGCTGCGCCTAGTGCGGGGGCCTGGACCTGGCCGGCGGACGGTGGGGTGCTCCGGCCATTCGTGTTCGGGGAGAACCCGTATCTTGGAGGGCAGCACCGCGGTATCGACGTGGGCGGGGCTGCCGGCTCGACGGTACGAGCGCCTGTCGGCGGGAGGGTCGCCTTCGCCGGCACGGTTCCGTCGGGCAAGACGGTCACGATTCAGACGGCAGACGGCTACTCGGTCACGCTGGTTCAACTCGGGTCGATCGGAGTCGGCCAGGGCCTGGTGGTGAACGAGGGCGATCCCGTGGGAACCATCGGTCCCAGCGGGGTCGCCGAGCACGCAGAGCCGTACGTCCATCTCGGCGTTCGGGTTACCACCGACCCGCAGGGGTACGTCGACCCGCTGCTGCTCCTGCCGCCCAAGCCGGCATCCGTGTCCGCGGGGCCGCCGGCGACCGGACCTGCACCGGCTCCGGTCTCGCCGCCATCTGTCCTGCCGCCGGCTGTGTCCTTGCCGCCGGTTGCTCCACCCCCGACGGGCTCCGTTCCAGCGCCGGCCGCCCCGGTGGCGGGCCTGCCGCCCGCACCGCCGCCGCTCCCAGTCCCGGGTGCAACAACGTCGACGGGGACGGCCCCGGCCTCGGCCCCGGTGGTGGCTCCGTCGCCGAGTCCGCCTGCGGCAGCTCAGCCGGCCTCGCCGCCTGCTCCTCCGGTGGCGACGGTTCCTGCGGCCCCAGCGGCCACGGCGCCTTCCCCGGCTGCCTCTCCTGCGGCTGTTCCCTCGCCGGGTGTGCCCGTGCAGCCGTCCCCACCTGCGGTGCCTTCCACTCCGGTCGCGCTTCCGGCAGCGACGGCGGCCACGTCGGCCGCGTCTCCAGCTGCGTCGACCGGCCGTTCGCTCCCGGCCCCGCCACCCGTTGGCGAATCGGCACCCCTGGCGCTTGCGTCGCCGGTCGCGCAACCGGTGTCGCCGGTGCCTGCTCCGCTCATCGACCCGCAGCTTCCGTTGGCCGAGGACGCGGTTCCGGCTGCGGCCGCCACACCCTCGCCCGCGGCGGGCAGCGGAGAGAGCGAGCCCGTGGAAGAGGCGGTTGCGCCTGCCGTGGTTGCGGCGGTCCCGGCACTGGCAGCGGTGGTGGCCGAGACAGCCGCGTTGGCTCCCGCCACGGGCCCAGCTGCGTCCGGCGTCGAGCCGTCGCCCACCGAGCCGGAGGGAGGTGTGGTGGCGCCTGCTGGGGAGTCCGTTGACGAGGTGACCGGACCTGGCTCGCCCCTTCTCATCTCGATCTCGGAGCGGACCGCTCACCGGGGCATGGGCGGGAGGCAAGCAGATCCGGTCGGCCGCTCGCCCCGTAGCGTTGCCGACCGCGCTGTCGAAGGGTCGGGCGTGCCCGACGGAATGACGATCCCTCTACAAGCGAAGGCACGCGCCCTCCCGGCCGGCCGCACCGGAGCCCCCGCGTCCGTGTGGGCCGAAGGTCGGCGCCGGAACACCGGGCGCACTCGGAGCATCGAATCAGGACACGTGGCACGCACGCTCCGCGCCCGGGATTCAATGGCGTCGACAGGCGCAACGTCTGTCTCGGACGCTGGTACGAAACAGGCGCAGGGCGTTATCTGGCTCGTGGCCGGTCTCGGCGGTCTCCTCGCAGCGTCGGGGATCGTCCGTGGCCGTAGACGGCGCTACGCGCGATCCTGTGTGCGCGGCACCCCGGCTCTGGCGCCCGAGGAACCGACCCCGGTCGTGCCGGCCGACGACAGCCTCTCCGGCGTGGGAGTCTGGGATCTGGACGCCCTCCTCCGCGATCTCCAACGCGGCGACCGGCTTCCGCAACGACGGGCCGACATCGGTGGCAGCGGACGTCCCGCTCGCCGTCCTGGGCCTTGCCGGCCTGGGCCGGGCGCGCTCGTGGGACCTCATGCCCGCCACGTCCGGATGCTGGGGGCCGGATCCTCGGCTCCGAGCAGAGGGAGAAACCGCTCGCTGGTGTGAGCCCGCGTTCCGACCGTGGAGACGCCGGCCCCGGGGAAGGGGTCGGCGTCTCCGCACTCGCTTCTGACCGGCCCTTCCTATGATGTTCGCCAATCCACGAAAGGGTCCCCATCTCGGAGCAGAGCACGAAGGAACGGATTCTCGTCGCGGTTGCCTGGCCGTACGCCAGCGGGCCACGACACATCGGGCACGTGGCCGGCTTCGGCGTGCCGGCGGACGTGTTCGCCCGGTACCACCGCCTGCGCGGCAACCACGTTCTGATGGTGAGCGGCACGGACGAGCACGGCACTCCGGTGATGGTGGCCGCAGATAAGGAGGGCCGCACCCCCGCCGAGACAGCCGACTTCTACAACCAGCTGATCCGGGAGGATCTGAGGGATCTCGGCCTTTCGTACGACCTGTTTACTCGGACGACCACGGCCAACCACCATCGCGTGGTACGGGATGTCTTCAGCACGCTCTGGGAGAAGGGCCTGATCGTCGAGCAGACGATGCTCGTCGCCTTCTCCCCCTCGACCGGGCACACGCTTCCCGACCGCTACATCGAGGGGACGTGCCCGATCTGCGGCTTCGGGGAAGCACGAGGAGATCAGTGCGACAACTGCGGCAATCAGCTCGATCCAGTCGATCTCATCGAGCCCCGCTCCAAGATCGACGGCGCGACGCCGCAGTTCCGAGAGACCGAGCATCTCTTCCTCGATCTGCCGGCGTTCAAGGACAGGCTTCGACACTGGATCGAACGGCAGCGGCACTGGCGCCCCAACGTCCGAAACTTCTCCCTGGGCCTGCTCGACGACCTGCGCCCGCGCTCGGTCACCCGCGATCTCGACTGGGGGGTGCGGATCCCTGTTCCCAGATACGCAGAGGACGAAAACAAGCGGATCTACGTCTGGATCGACGCGGTTGTCGGTTACCTCTCCGCGGCGGTGGAGTGGGCGGCGAACCAGGGAGCCCCGGAGCTCTGGCGTGAGTGGTGGCAGGACCCCCAAGCGCGCCACTTCTATTTCATGGGCAAGGACAACATCGTCTTCCACACCGTCATCTGGCCCGGCGAGCTCATCGGCTACGACACGGGCGGCGAGCTCGGCGCGGGCAAGCCGCTCGGACTTCCGTTCAACGTCGTCGCGAGCGAGTTCCTGACGCAGGAGGGCAAGCAGTTCAGCACCAGCCGAGGCGTCGCTATCAACGTTCGGGACTTCCTCAGCCGCTACGACCCGGACGCGTTGCGGTACTACCTCGCGGCGGCCGGGCCGGAAACGCACGACACGGACTTCACCTGGGCGGAGTTCGTCCGGCGAAACAACGACGAGCTCGTGGCGAATTGGGGGAATCTCGTCAACCGTACGCTCACGAACGCCTACCGCAACTTCGGTGTCGTCCCGCAGCCCGGCCCGTTCTCCGTCGACGATAGGACGCTGCTGGAGGCGGTCGAAGCAGGGTTCGAGGCCGTCGGCGAGCAGATCGAGGCGGCCAGGTTCCGCGCCGCGCTCGCGGAGGCGATGCGGCTGGCCGGAAGGACTAACCAGTACCTGAGCGACCAGGCGCCGTGGACGGTCATCGCCTCGGATCGTGAACGGGCGGCCACAGCGCTTTACGTCACCCTGCGGGCCATCGACTGCCTCAAGGTCATGTTCACGCCGTTTCTACCCTTCACCTCCCAGACGCTCCACGAGCTTCTGGGGTACGAGGGCTACCTGGCCGGCCCGCTCGAGTTTCGCGAGGTGAACGAGGGCGACGGTCGGAGTCACACCGTTCTCACGGGGGACTACGCGAGCTGGGTCGGAAGGTGGCGCCCGAGCGAGCTTCCTGCCGGCCAATCCCTTCCGGAGCCGCGGCCGCTCTTCCGCAAGCTGGACCCGGAGCAGGTGGTGGATGAGGAGCTTGCGCGCATGCGAGCCGCCGGCGGGGACGACGCGACAACGCATGGTTGACACGCACGCGCACCTGGACGCGTGCACGGACCCGCCCCCGGTCGTGCTCGCGAGGGCGCGTGCCGCCGGGGTCGATCGTGTGGTCACGGTTGGGTCCGGGATCGCCTCCTGCCGTGCGGCTCTGGCGACAGCCGCGGAAGAGCGGGGCGTCTTCGCCGCGCTCGGAGTGCACCCGCACCAGGCGGCCGACCCCGACGCCGGGAGGTTGGACGACCTGCGCGCGCTGCTCGAGGACCCGCGTGCCGTCGCGGTCGGCGAGACGGGTCTCGACTACTTCCGCGAGGTCGCGCCGCGCGAGCGGCAGGGGGAGCTCTTCGCACGACAGCTCGCGCTCGCCGAGGAGATGGGGAAGACGGTTGTCGTTCACTGCCGGGCTGCCGAGGAGGACACCGCCTGTGCGTTGGAGGCCTTCGAGGGCACAGTTGTTCTCCACTGCTTCTCGTCCCCCGGATTGCTTCCGGTCGCGCTCGAGCGCCGCTACTACGTCTCGTTCGCGGGCAACGTCACCTATCCGAAGGCCGCGGAGCTCCGCGAGTGCGCAGCGCGCGTACCCGAGGATCGTCTCCTCGTCGAGACCGACAGCCCGTACCTCGCCCCGCAGGCGCGGCGTGGGCGC
>JACCTQ010000308.1 GCA_013812265.1 Actinomycetota bacterium | reverse complement strand
GCCGACGGCGTGAACGGACTCACCGCAAAGGCGCTCGGACTGGGGGGCGACGACTACGGCGTCGCACTCGAGGGGAACGCACGGTACGACGCACTTTCCCGCACCGGGTATCGCGGACGTATCGTGCTCGAGCTCGGCATCGTGCCAGGCGGCTACGGGTGGGTCTTCCCGAAGGGGGATCACGTCAACGTGGGTGTCGGGGGATGGAAGGAGGAGGCGCCGCGACTGCGCCGGGAGCTCGGCCGCTTCTGCGTGGCCCACGGCCTGTCGTCGGACGAGCTCACAGAGACCCGCGGGTACCGCTTGCCGCTTCGCAATCCCGGGTTACCGATCGCGCGTGGTCGTGCGGCTGTAGTGGGGGATGCGGCTGGGCTCGTCGACCCGTTGACCGGTGACGGGATCTACGAGGCGGTCGGGAGCGCCCAGCTCGCAGCAGACGCTGCACTCGCCGTGCTTGCAGGTGAGGCCCACGGCATGGAGCCGTACGAGGGGGCGGTGGCCGATGCGTTCGGGAAGCTGCACGGAGCTTCCTGGAAGCTCAAGCAGGCGCTCGACCGCTTCCCGCGCCTCACGTTCGAGCTCGTCCGAACGCCGCTCGCATGGACGGCGATCGAGAAGGTCGTCCGCGGCGAGCTCCGCAGCCCGAGCGACGCCGGCGGGCTCGCGCGCCTTCCGCTTCGGATCCTGGACGCTCTCGGCAAGGGGGCTGCGCCGACGGGGGTGGCCGGACGAACGCGCTAAGCTTCTCTGCCCCGGCGGCGTAGCTCAGTGGTTAGAGCGGCGGACTCATAACCCGCAGGTCGGTGGTTCAAATCCACCCGCCGCTATTCGGCGGTGCCCGCGCCGCATCGCTACAATCCCCACGCGTGCCGGAGACGTGGCGCCTCCCGCGCTCACTTTTCACGCCTACAGACGAGAGAGAATGGCAACCGGAGTCAGAGTCGCGATCACGCTCGCCTGCACCGAGTGCAAGCGGCGGAACTATCAGACGAACAAGTCCAAGCGGAACACGCCGGACCGGGTCGAGCTGAGCAAGTACTGCCGCTGGTGTGGTCGCCATACGCCTCACCGGGAAACGCGCTAGTGGCCCGTCAGACACGTGCACAACGACGCGCGCGTCGGCTCGCCGAGGGCGAGTCCGCGCGTCGCCCGGAGCAGGGCGAGGCCACCCGTCGTCCCGACCAGGCTGACGGCATACCGGCCCCGCGCGCATCGGGGCGCGCCGCGCGAGCTCCCGCTGACCGACCGCAGACCGAAGCGGCTTCTGCACGCCAGCCGGGCGGTGGCAGCCGCCGGTTCATCTTCGAGTCGTGGGCCGAGCTGCAGAAGGTCGATTGGCCCGGCCAGCGGCAGGTCATGCAAGGAACCGTCGTCGTCATCATCGCTTGCGCTATCGTCGGCACCTACCTGTGGAGCGCGGACCTCGTGCTCAAGCGAGTCGTCCAGAACATCCTTCTCGGGCAGTAACGACCTCTTCTATGTTTCGCTGGTACGTCATCAACACTTACTCCGGGCACGAGAACAAGGTCAAGGCCAATCTCGAGCATCGCGTCATGTCCATGAACCAGGCGCCTCGTTTTCGCCGTGTGGTGGTTCCGACCGATCAGGTGATCGAGACCAAGGACGGCCAGAAAGTGCAGACAGAGAAGCGCATCCTTCCCGGCTACGTGCTCGTGAACATGGACCTGAACGAGGACGTCTGGTCACTCGTGAAGAACACTCCCGGCGTTACAGGCTTCGTCGGGGCGGGGTCGAAACCTGTGCCTCTGTCCCAGCCGGAGGTCGACCGGATCTTGCACACGGGCACCGCGGCCGGTGACCGCCCGCGCACCCAGGTGCAGTTCTCCCTCGGCGAGTCGGTGAAAGTTACGTCAGGGCCGCTCTCGGACTTCGACGGGGAGATCGTCGACGTCAATCCGGATCAGCAGAAGCTGAAGGTCCTCGTCGATATCTTCGAACGTCAGGTGCCTGTGGAGTTGGCTTTCGACCAGGTGAAGAAGCTCGACTGATTTTATGGCCAAGAAGATCCTCACAGTCATCAAGCTTCAGATCCCGGGCGGCCAGGCCAACCCGGCGCCGCCCGTCGGTCCTGCGCTTGGTCAGCACGGAGTCAACATCATGGAGTTCTGCAAGGCGTTCAACGCGCAGACCGGGCAGGCCGGTGGTCGTATCACGCCCGTCGAGATCACCGTGTTCGAGGATCGATCGTTTTCGTTCATCACGAAGACGCCACCCGCGGCGGTGCTGATCAAGGAGGCTCTGAGTCTCGACAAAGGCTCGTCCGAGCCCAATCGCTCCAAAGCAGGACGGCTTAGCCGTGACCAGGTGCGGCAGATCGCAGAGACCAAGCTCGAAGATCTGAACGCGCGCGACGTGGATCAGGCGATGAAGGTCGTTGCGGGAACGGCACGATCGATGGGAGTCGAGGTGGACACATGAGGCACGGCAAGGCCTACCGGAACGCACTGGGCCAGATCGACCGCGAACGGCTCTACTCCCCGGTCGAGGCGATGCAGACGCTCAAGAATTTCCAGACGGCGAAGTTCGACGAGACGGTCGAGGCTCACTTCAGGCTCGGCCTGAACGTCCGGCATGCTGACCAGCAGCTGCGCGGCACGCTAATGCTTCCGCACGGCACCGGCCGCGAGGTCAGGATCGCCGTTTTCGCCGACGGCGACAAAGCGCGGGAGGCCGAGGAAGCTGGCGCCGACGTTGTGGGCACGGCCGATCTCGGCAAGCGAATCGAAGAGGGGTTCGACGATTTCGACGTGGCGATTGCGACCCCGGATCAGATGGGAGTCGTCGGTCGGCTGGGCCGCATTCTCGGCCCGCGGGGCAAGATGCCGAACCCGAAGACAGGGACGGTGACATTCGAGGTCGGGAAGGCAGTTCAGGACGCGAAGGCCGGCAAGCTCGAGTACCGGACCGATCGCGAGGCGAACGTGCACGTCACGATCGGCAAGAAGAGCTTCGGCACCCGCCAGCTCGTCGAGAACTACGCTGCGTTGATCGAGGAGATCGTCCGGGTGAAGCCGGCGGCGGCGAAAGGCCGTTACATTCGCGGCATCACACTGACCAGCACGATGGGCCCCGGCGTTCACGTCGATCCAGCCCGGACGCGCGGGATCCTCGAGGAACTGGACGATTCGGCTAGCGATTCCGCTGACGCGGAATCCCCTATGGAGGCCGCCGCTCAGGCATAATCGCCACGACAACTCTCGCCTGAGACCACCGGCAGCGTTCGCGCAGAAGTCCGGTCGAGGCGGCCGAAGAACGGATTTTGACCCGCTTTCTTTGCCCGCCGCCAGGCGGGCTTAG
>JACCTQ010000305.1 GCA_013812265.1 Actinomycetota bacterium | reverse complement strand
GTCGCCCTGGTCCCGCCCGCGCGGCCGGAGCAGCTCGCCGCCACCGTCACCGACCTCCTGTCCCGCCCGCACGAGCTCGAGCGCCTCGCTGCGGGCGCGCGGCGCGCGGCGCGGTTCGTTTCCTGGCCGCGCATCGCTGCGGCTGCGCTCGGCCTCTACCGCGAGGCTCTGGCGGACCGATGAGTCCCGTACGATCGCGGCGTTGCGACTGACCGTGCGGCACTTCTACGACTTCGGCTCGGCGGCGGCGCGCGTCGGCGACGATCTCGTGCGCCCCGAGGCCTGGGACGCGGTCCGGGAGCTGCCCGGCCCCTTCGAGCTGCCTGCAAGCCGAGCCGAATGGGAGGCGAAGGCAGAGACGCCGGAGCTCCGCGCCCGCGCCCGCGACATCGCCGCCGCCGCCACTCGCCTCGGAGCGCGGAGCCTCTGTTCCTACGGCGTCGGCAATGCGGGCCTCGAGCTCTGCGTCGCCGGTGCCGCTCCCCACCTGCGGCTCGTGTGCACGGACTTCACGCCCCGGACGGTCGGCCGCCTGCGCTCGCTGTTCCCCGAGGCCGAGGTGGTCGAGCACGATCTCCGCACCGATCCGCCCCGGGACGTCGACCTCCACCTCATGCACCGCATCGACGCGGAGCTTGCGGGTGCCGGGTGGAAAGCCGTCTTCCCGCGGTACCGCGAACCGATCCTGCTCGTGCCTGCGCTCCTTTTGACCTGGGTGGACGCCGCCAAGGAAGTGGCGCGACGGGTGCGGAAGCCACGTTCGGCCCGTGCCGGCTACTTCCGAAACGAGGAGGCGCTACGAGACCTCTGGGCCGAGACGCACGAGGACGAGCCGCTCCGGATCGGCGAGCTCGACGCCTTCCTCCTCACCCGGCGCTGAGGGCAGCGCTCTGCGCGACGTGAGCGACCTCCTCGTCCGTCAACTCTGCGTGGAGCGGCAGGCTCACGATCGAGCCGGAAAGCTCCTCGCTGACGGTGAGGCTGCGACCGGCCGGAGCGAGGTCTCCGTAAGCAGGCTGGCGGTGCACCGGCAACGGGTAGTGGACGTCGGTGTCGACGCCGCGTTCGAGTAGAGCGGTCCTGAACCGCTCGCGCTCGGGCGCCCGTACGACGTAGAGATGATAGGAGTGCACGCGCTCGGTCGCCTCTGTGGGCGGCCTGACCGCCGTTCCGGCGAGCGCGGCCGTGTACACGGCTGCGACCTCGCGTCGGCGCTCGTTCCACCGCTCGACGTGCGGGAGCTTGGTCCGCAGAACGGCTGCCTGCAGGGGGTCGAGCCGGCTGTTCCGGCCGCGCCGCACATGGTGGAACCGCTCGCGCTCGCCGTAGTTCCTGAGCAGCCGCGCCTGCTCCGCGACCCCCGGATCGTCCGTCGTGACGGCCCCGGCGTCGCCCGCGGCTCCCAGGTTCTTCGTGGGATAGAAGCTGAACGCCGCGGCCCGCCCGAGCGCGCCGGCCAGGCGTCCGCGGTAAGCGGAGCCGTGGGCCTGGGCGCAGTCCTCGACGACCTGGACGCCGGCCTCCCCGGCAAGGCGCAGAATTCCGTCCATGTCGGCGCATTGCCCGTACAGGTGGACGGGCACGACCGCCTTCGTGCGTGCGGACAGCGCCTCCTCGAGCCGATCCGGATCGAGCGTGTACGTGGACGGATCCACATCGACGAGCACCGGGCGCGCCCCTGCCTGCTCGATGCCCACGATCGTGGGCACGCAGGTGTTCGCGACCGTCACGACCTCGTCGCCGGGCTCGACACCCACCGCCTGCAGCGCGATCGTCAGAGCGTCGGTACCCGACGCGACGCCCACGGCGAAGCGGGTGCCGCAGAACTTCGCGAACTCGGCCTCGAAGCCCTCGAGCTCCTCGCCGAGCACGAAGCGCCCGCTCTCGAGGACGCGTGCGACCGCGGTATCGAGCTCGTCGCGCAGACGCGCGGTCTGCCGATCGAGCGCGAGGAACCGAACGTGCATCAGCCGTCCCAGTACGCGGGCCCGTGCTCGCGGAGGAAGGCGAGCGTTCGGCCGAGACCCTCCCGTAGCGCGACCCGAGGCTGCCACCCGAGCTCGCGCTCGATGCGCCCGTAGTCGGCGTAGAAGTCGCCGATGTCGATCGCTTTGCGGTCGTCCGGAAAGGGGACGGTCTTGAAGGAGCCGCCGCCGTTCAGCTCGACGAGGAGGCTCGCGAGCGAAAGCAGGTCGACGGGCTCGGCGTGGCCGAGGTTGTAGACCCGTCCGTTGGATTCCTCGTGAGCCGCGGCCAGGAGGAATGCCTCGACGGCGTCGTCGACGTAGTTGAAATCGCGTTGCTGCTTGCCGTCGCCGAACACCTGCAGCTCCTCGCCTGTGAGGAGCTGCTTCAGCCAGTAGCCGAGGAATGTCTGACGGGCGTCCCGTACGCGCATGTGTGGCCCGTAGGTGTTCGTCAGCCTCAGCACCGAGACTCGGACGCCGTACGTCTCGCCGTAGACGAGGTGGTACCACTCGCCTGCCGTCTTGTTGATCCCGTTCACGTCCACCGGTGCGATCGGGTGCCCCTCGTCCACCGGCAGGCGCAGGGGCCGCCCGTAGATCTGGCGAGTCGAGGCGAAGACGATCTTCACGCCGGGGTTGTGATGCCTGCACGCCTCGAGGATGGAAAGCTGGCTGCGGCAGTTGATCTCGAGGTCGGGATATGGGTTCCGCATCGAGTCCAGGTGGCTCGTCTGGCCCGCGAGATTGAAAAGGAAGTCCTGCTCCCGCACGAGGTAGCGCAAGCTGTGCTCGTCGCGGACGTCGGAAATATTGACCCGCACCCCAGCCTCGATGCCGGCGATGTTTCGAAGGCTGCCCCCGTATTCCGGGATCAGCGAGTCGACGAGGCACACCTCCGCGCCCGCCTCGACGAGCTCGCGCGCGAGGTGCGAGCCGATGAAGCCGAGCCCACCCGTCACGAGGGCGCGCTTGCCGCGGAAGAAGTCGGCGAGATCGGGTCTGATCACGGAAGAGATTGCTCGAGGATGGAGACGAGCTCCTCCATCCGGTGACGGTAGGTGTGCTCGCCAAGCGTACGCGCCTGCCCCGCGCGGGCGATCGCCTCCCGCTCCTCGTCCTGGGCGAGGTAATGGTTGACGGCATCGGCCAGCTCACCCGGGGTCGTGTAGGTAACCACCTCGCGCCCGGGCGCGAAAAGCTCGCTGAGGTTCCTCTTCGCGTCGGTGATGAGCATCGTCCCTACCCCAGTGGCCTCGTAGAGGCGCATGTTGTTGGCGAAATCGCCGGCTTCGCGGATGTGGCGGTTGATCGCGATCGGCGCGGCCCGCAGCGCGCGGTACATGTCGAGCCCCCATGCCTCGCCGCGATAGTTTCTGCGCACCGGGGAATCGGCGGACCAGCCGCGCGCGCCATAGCCCCAGAAATCGACCGGAGCGCGGGCGGCGGCCTCGGCGATGATCGCGTTACCCGTTCGGTGACGGCGGCGGTTGAGCGCGCCGACGAAGACCGCCGCCCGTCCCGGGCTCCCGGGCGGGTCGTGTTCGAGGCGGCTGAGGACACGCTTGTCGAAGCCGATGCGCAGGTACTCGCTACGGACGCCGAGCCGACGGAACGCGCTCACATAGTGAGGAAACGACGTCAGGACGAGCTCGAAGGCCCTGAGCTTGCGAGGCAGCGGAGGCGCGCTCGCGATCTGTCCGACCACCCGGCTTCCGAGCGACCGCAAACGAGCCAGCGCACCGAGCCCCAGGAAGTGCAGATCCTGGACGTAGACGATGTCTGGCCGCAGCTCCTCCGCCTGGGCCAGGACGACGGCCTCGCGGTTCGATTGCCGCTGCCAGGCCCAGCGCCCGAGGCGAAGGCCGTGTTCCCGCGCCCACGCGAGCTGCATCGGTGCGCAGTTCGCGACGACTTCGTTTGCCTCGTGACCGATGATGCCGAGGTGGTACGAGTAGGAATCCGCCGTTCCGAAGAACGTGTCCATGAGCGCGCGCCACTGCTCGTCGTACGAGCGCTCGCGGAGTCCGGGACGCGCCTCGTAGTGGTCGCGAAGGAACGCGGGGTAGCAGGTGTCGACGATGAGCGAGCGCACGGTGCGGCGCTGTGATACCAAAGTCGGCCGTCCTGTGTTAGCTGCCCGCCCTCGACTGCTCGCGCTCAACCAGTACTACCGGCCGGCCCCGGAGGCGGACGGTCAGCTGCTGGCCGAGCTGTGCGAGGCCCTGATCGGAGAGTACGACGTCACCGTCGTGACCGGTCGCTCGAGTGGAGCGTCCGGGCCTGGGTGGTCGAGTCGCGGCGGGGTGCGGGTGGTCCGCGTGCCGTCCGCGGCGCTCCAGCGCACCCGTCTGTCCTTTCGCGCGCTCAACTACCTCACGTACATTGCGCTCGCGCTACCGGCGGGCGGTCTCGCCCGTCGGCCAGACGTGATCTTGTGCATGACCAATCCGCCGTTTCTGGGCGTGGCCGCACTCCTCCTCGCCCGCCGGTTTCAGGTGCCGCTCGTCGTCGTGAGCCAGGACGTTTACCCCGAGGTCGCGATCGCGCTGGGACAACTCCACCGAAGCCCGCTGATCGAGGCTCTCGACCGTTCCACGCGCTTCTACCTGCAGCGCGCGGATCGCATCGTGGCGATCGGCGAGACGATGAGACGGCGGCTCGAGGAGAAGGGGACTCCTCCGGAACGCATCAGCGTCATTCCCAACTGGGTCGATACGACGGTGATAACCCCCCAGGCGCACGACAACGATTGGTCGCGGCTGCACGGCCTGGCCGGACGCTTCGTAGTGATGCACTCCGGCAATGTCGGTCACGCGCAGAACCTCGACGCCTTGGTGTGTGCCTCGGCCCTCCTCGGCGATCTCGATGATCTGGTCGTCACCATCGTCGGCGCCGGCGCAGGCCACACGGCTCTCGCACGGCTGGCCGCGGAGTTGCGCGCGAATAAGGTTCGCCTCTTGCCTTACCAGCCCCGTTCCGTGCTCTCGCAGTCGCTCTCGGCTGCATCCATCCACGTGGTGGGCCTCGCCGCCGGGCTCGCCGGCTACGTCGTACCCAGCCGGGTGTACGGGATCCTCGCAGCAGGCCGGCCCGTGATCGTTGCTGCGGAAGCCGAGAGCGAGACCGCCGAGCTCATCCGCCGCGCCGAGTGCGGGGTCGTCGTGCCGCCGGGTGACCCCGACGCGCTCGCAGCGATCATCCGCAGGGCGCACGCGGGCGAGCTGGACCTCGAGCGCATGGGCAGGCGCGCGCGCGAGCACGCCGTGGCGGAGGCTGATCGAGAGGTCGCGGTGGCGCGCTACCGCGCCCTGCTACGGGACGTCCGGGCCGCATAGCGGAATGATCGCGAGGCCGCTCTTCTGGGCGTCACTCGGCGCGCTGCTTTGGACACATGCGGGCTATCCGGCCGCGGTCGCACTCGCCGCGCGGCGGCGCCCGCGGCCCGTTCGCAAGCAGCCGCTGCAAACCACGGTGAGCATCATCGTGGCTGCCTGGAACGAGGAAACGGTGATCGAGCGACGGCTGCAGAACCTGCTCGCGCTCGACTATTCGCCTGAGCTCATCGAGATCGTGGTTGCTTCAGACGCCTCGGATGACGCGACCGATGAGCTCGTGGAAGAATTTGCCGCACGCGAGGCGCGCGTGCGGCTGCTGCGCTGCCCACGCGGCGGCAAGGTTGCCGCCCAGGACCGCGCCGTGCGGGAGGCGACCGGGCAGATCGTCGCCTTCTCGGATGCGAACGCAACCTGGGCGCCGGACACGCTGACGAGGCTCGTCGAGAACTTCGCCGACCCGGATGTCGCCTACGTCTGTGGTCAGCTGCGGCTCCAGGATGCCGACGGCACGAACCGGGAGGGCGCGTACTGGCGCTATGAGGTGTGGCTGCGGGCGCAGGAGTCGCTCCTCCGCTCGGTAAGCGGCGGCTACGGCTCGGTCTACGCGGTGCGGCGCACCGACTACATCGAGGTCGACCCGCGTTTCGGGCACGACCTGGCGCTGCCGTACCGGATGGTGCAGCAGGGCCGGCGGGCCGTGTACGAGCCGGCCGCCTTTGCCTTCGAGAAGCCCTCGCGCGATCTGGAGGACGAGTACCGCCGCAAGGTGCGCATGTTCGAGCACTGCTGGCTCATCACGCTCTGCGGGGGCATGTTCCGGGGGTTGCCGGCCGACTACCTCATGCAAATGATCTCTCACCGGTTGCTCCGGTACGGGAGCGGCATCGCGCACGCAGTGCTGCTCGTGACGTCCATCGCCCTGGCGCCGCGCGGTCGCGTGTATCGGCTTGCGCTTTCCGGGCAGGCGTCCATGCTCACGCTCGCGGCTTTGGGCCGCATACGTGTGCGGGCGCCGGGCGCCGCCCTCGCCTACTACTACGTGCTTGTCACATGGGCCACAATCGTGGCCCTGCGGAACTACCTCCGCTCAGGCGTTCCTGCAGTATGGGAGAAAGCCGAAGGCACCCGGTAGGTCTGTGGGCAAATTGTCACGATTTCGGCGCAAAACCATCGTCTGCCGGGGCCATTGTCCAGGGTCAGACCGTAGGACCCGGCCGGCCGCTGGGGCCAGGTGAACCGGGCGGCGGACGTGGCCGGGGCGGTGCTCGGCCTCGTGGGGGCAGCACCCGCGCTCGCAGCCGCTGCGGTCGCGATCAAGCTCGAGGACGGGGGCCCCGTGCTCTATCGCCAGCGGCGCGTGGGCCAGGACGGTTGCGACTTCGACCTGCTGAAGCTGCGCACCATGGTCGTCGGCGCCGAAGGGATCGGCGCCGGCTTTGCCGTCAACGAAGGCGACGCCCGCATCACGCGAGTGGGGCGAGCGCTCCGGCGCCTGTCGCTCGACGAGCTGCCGCAGCTCTGGAATGTCGTGCGTGGCGACATGAGCCTGGTCGGGCCGCGACCGACGCTCCGCTACCAGGTCGAGCGCTACACGCCCAGGCAGCGGCGGCGACTGGAGGTGAAGCCCGGCGTGACGGGGTGGGCGCAGATCCACGGGCGGGCCGCGCTGCCCTGGGAAGAGCGCATCGAGCTCGATGTCTGGTACGTCGAGAACCGATCGCCGTGGCTCGACGTCAAGATCCTGCTCCGTACGCCGCTCGCGCTCTTCTCGGACACCTACAAGGGCGAGACGGGCGGCTGGCGCGGCAGCTCCTGATCGGCGCGGACTAACCTTCCCCGCCGAAATGCGGAGCATCTTGCGACGTCCATGACCGCGGCTCTCTTCACGTGCGCGGGCGCCCGCGTCGACATCGTGACGGCCTTCGGCCGCGCAGGCGCGACGACCGTCGCCACGGACATCAATCCGCTCGCGCCGGCGCTCTACCACGCGAACCACCATGCGCTCGTCGAGCGCGTCGACAGCCCCCGCTACATCGAGTCGCTCGGCGAGCTCGTCCGGGCGCACGACGTCCGCCTGATCGTGCCGCTGACGGATCTCGACCAGCTGCTGCTGGCGCGATCGCGGCGTGAGCTCGACGCGACGGTTCTGCTTCCCGAGGCGGATGTCGTCGAGCGGATGGGCGACAAGTACCTCGGCCACGTGCTCTTCGAGGAGCGGGGCGTTCCGAGCCCGGCGACCTGGCTTCCAGCCGAGGTCCCGGACGACGCGCAGTTCCCGGTGCTCGTGAAGGCCCGCGTCGGGTTCGGGTCGAGGCACATCTACAGGGCTGAATCTCGCCGGGCCCTCGACTTCTTCCTCGAGCAAACGCCGGTCGACTCGATGGTGCAGGCCGTCTGCAGCGGGGAGGAGTTCTCGATCGATGTCTTCTGTGACCTTGCCGGGCGCTGCCTGAACGCCATTCCGCGCACGATGATCGAGTCCAAGGGGGGAGAGTCGGTCAAGGGCATGACGGTGAAGGACCGGGGACTGATCGACTTCGGCCGCTTCGTCGCCGAGTCGTTGCCGCTCGCGGGCCCGGCGACGATCCAGTGCTTCCGCGAAGCCGACGGCCGCCACCTCGTCACGGACATCAATCCCCGCTTCGGCGGAGCTTTTCCTCTGCCGCTCGCTGCCGGCAGCCGGTATCCCGAGCTGGCGATCGCGCTCGCGAACGGCGAAGAGCCCGAGCCGCGGCTGGGCGACTTCCGCGAGGGCGTCATCATGACGCGCTTCTTCTCACACCTCTTACTGACCGCCGGTGCGGACGGTAGCCTCGAGCCGTTCGCCGAAGACCTCCCAGAGCCTCTTGGCGAAGCCAAGAAGCTCTAAAGAAACCCTTCGAGAAAGACAGGAACCGAGGGCTTTTTTGGTCGAGCTTTTGCCCGCAGGGGAAAAGGTCACTTGATCCGCCGGAGCGCCGCCGTCCTGGCCCTCGTTGGCCTGGCCGCTGGCTGCGGGTACTACATTTCCGCGGACGATGACGAGCCGCCTGTGAGCGCGGGAAGAGCAATCGTCGGCGAGCGCACCGAGCCGGAGCGCCCGCTTGAAAAGCCAGGAAGGCGGCGAGGCGCCCGTGTGTACGTCTCGGTCGTCGACGGTGACCGAGGCAGCGTGGTTCGACGCGCCATCGTCCGCATCGGTCGGCAGACGGACCGCCTCGGCCGGCCGGGGATCCGCGCGTTGACGATCAAGCGCCGCGCGCTCCTCCCGGTCACCGCCTGGGCGCCGGGGTACGAGGCGCGTACGGTGCGGCGATCCTTCAAGACGCGGTACTGGGTGACGGTGCGGCTGTACCGCCCGTCCCTGCAGTGGCCGATGTACGGCGCTGGGCCGGCGCGTACACAGGCGCACCGGGGCATCGCCATCCGCCCGCCCTTCCGCGTCGTCTGGACGCGCAGCGCCGGCTCGCTGATCGAGTTCCCGGCCGTGGTCTCGGACGGCGTCGCGTACATCGCGAACTACCGCGGCGCGGTGCGCGCGATCTCGATGCGCGACGGCAAGGTGATCTGGATCAGGCGCACTCCGAACGGAAAGATGGCCGCCTCGCCCGCCGTGGCCGGTGATGACCTCGTGGTGCACGGGATGGACGGGCACGTCTGGGTGCTCGACCGCGCTACCGGGCGGATCAACTGGCGCTACGCGGTCGGCTCCCCGATCGAGTCCTCGCCCGTCGTCCGCGATGGCATCGACTACTTCGGCGCGTGGAACGGAAACGTCTACGCCCTTGACCTGCGGCGTCGTCGGCTTGCGTGGCGTTACCGTTCCGGCCACAAGATCACGTCCAGCGCAGCCCTGGTCGGAAGGACGCTCTACATCGGCAACTACAGGGGACGTCTCCTTGCCCTCTCGACGCCCAGGGGCCGGCTCCGGTTCGCACGTTCGGTGGACGGGCGCATCTATGGGACACCGGCGGTGGCCTCGGGCCGCGTCTTCGTCCCCTCGTCCACCGGCGGCTCGCTGACGGCGTTCTCGACGCGCGGCCGGCGCCTTTGGCGCGTGGAGACGGGCGCGTACGTCTACTCCTCGCCGGCCGTGTGGGGAACCCGGGTCTATTTCGGCTCTTACAACGGCCGTCTGTACTGCGTCTCGGCGCGCAGCGGCCGGACCCTGTGGACCGTTGGCGCCGGCGGGCCAATCTCGGGCGCCGTGGCGGTCGTTGCCGGTGTCGTGTACGCCGGCAGTCTCGCGAACCGCATCGTGGGCGCGGACGTGCGGTCGGGGCGCGTCCTGCTCCGCTTCCCGCACGGCGAGTACGTGCCGGTGTCCGGAAACGGTGGCCGCCTGCTCCTGCACGGCTACTCCCGGCTGTACGCGGTCGAGCCCCGGTGAAGCGCCTCCTCCTCGCCCTCGGAATGCTCGGGCTCCTCGTGGTCGGAGCGGGCGCCGCCTATCTCCTGCTCGAGCGAAGGGAGGCGGGGGACATTCGTGGATCGTCCACCGTCGAGTTCGTCACCACGGCCGAGTCGAAGCCGCGTCCCGTCGCCAAGCCGGACGGCATCGTGTGGCCCATGTACGGGTTCGACGTCCGGCGAACCCGCGTCGGCCCTGGCACCCTGCGTCCTCCGTTTCGAGCGGTATGGCGATTCGGAGCGCGGAGCCTGCTCGAGTTTCCACCGGCGATCGCGTTCGGCCGCCTCTACTTCACCAATAACTCCGGGACGATGTTCGCGGTCGGTGCGAAGAAGGGCGGCCGCGCCTGGCGGTACGTGTCCGGACGCTGTGTCGCTTCGTCGCCTGCCGTCGCCGGGCGCCTCGTCATTCAGTCGTTCCTCAACCGGCCGCCGTGCAACAGCGAGCGGCGCAACCTGGACGGACAGGTCGTCGCCTTCTACGCGGGCTCCGGTCGCATCCGCTGGCGGGTCAAGGTCGGCCCGGTCGAGTCTTCTCCACTCGTCGCCGGCGGTCGTGTGTTCTTCGGCGACTGGCACGGGCGCGTCTACGCGCTCAGGGCAAACCGGGGCAGGCTGCTTTGGGTCTTCCCCACGGACGGCAAGGTCAAAGGCGGCCTGGCGTACGCCGACGGGCGCCTCTTCGTGGGCTCGTATGACCATCGGGTGTACGCGATCCGGGCCCGCGACGGTAAGGAGATCTGGCGGGCCGAGTCCCAGGACCGGCTCCGCGGCAAGGGCAACTTCTACTCGACGCCCGCCGTGGCCTACGGCCGCGTCTACATCGGCTCGACCGACGGCAAGGTGTATTCGTTCGGTGCCACGAGCGGGAAGCTCCGCTGGTCGCACGGCACCGGGGGCTACGTGTACGCCTCGCCGGCCGTCTGGCGCCGCACGGTCTACGTCGGCTCCTATGATCGTCACCTGTACGCGCTCGACGCCGCTACGGGAGAACAGCGCTGGCGTTTTCGAGCGAATGGACCCATCTCCGGATCGGCGACCGTCCTGAACGGCGT
>JACCTQ010000284.1 GCA_013812265.1 Actinomycetota bacterium | reverse complement strand
TCACTGGAGGCAGGGGATTCCGAGGTGCCGATGCTCACGGTGGGGCTCGATGGCGAACCGGCCTCCATCACCGACATCGCACCGCTCGTGCTGGCGCATTTCGGTCTCGAGCCGCCGTCCTCGATGCGGACGCTCGCACGTGTCGCCTGAGGAGGGCTTTGCGGGGGCCCGGCGCTCCATGGTCGAGCTGCAGCTCCGCGCTCGCGACATCGTGGACGAGCGCGTACTGGCGGCGATGGAGCGCGTGCCGCGTGAGCTGTTCGTGCCGGAGCGAGCGCGTGACCACGCGTATGAGGACGCTGCGCTGGCCATTGGCTCCGGACAGACGATCTCCCAGCCCTACATGGTCGCGCGGATCTGTGAACTTCTTGCGCTAACCGGGCGCGAGCGTGTGCTCGACGTGGGCACCGGATCCGGTTACCAGTCCGCCGTCCTCGCGGAGCTGGTCTCCGACGTGGTGACGATCGAGCGAATCCCCGAGCTCGCGGAGCGTGCGCGACGAAGTCTCGCGGCAGCGGGATACGGTCGCGTGGACGTCCGCGTCGGCGACGGCACGCTTGGCGTGCGCGAGCGGGGCCCGTACGACGCGATCGCCGTCGCGGCCGCAGCCCCCGGCGCACCCGACTCGCTGTACGAGCAACTCAAACGAGGCGGCCGGCTGGCGATCCCAGTCGGTGACCGGCAGTCGCAGCGCCTCGAGGTGATCGTCCGCAGCCCGGAAGGGCCGGCCGTTCTGCGGTCGGTACCGTGTCGCTTCGTTCCGCTGTTGGGTGAGGAAGGCTTCCCCGGCGCCGGGGCCGACCTGAGCGAAGGGCCGGAAGCCGGGGAAGCCTTCTAATAGAAGGGACCCGTTAGCTGTGGGCGGCCCTGTCAGTCGCGCTATCGCGCGAAGCCGACCGTGCCATCGGCCGAGGTCTTTCGCGTGTCGGGTCAGAGGAACGGGCGTGAACCGTGCGTTCTGGAGCACGGCAGACAGCGCTTCTCCGGGTTTTGGAGAAGCGCTATAGAAGCGCCGGGCGCAGCTAGGGTCCCAGGTTCTTTTGGTCGAGCTTTTGAGCGAAGCGAAAAAAGGTCGTGCGAAAAAAGGTCGTGCTCGCTCGCGAGCCGGGCGAGCTCTGCAGCGTCCTCAGAACTGGATTCAGCTGGCGAAGTTCTGCAGCGTGGGGGCAAGCGGCTACGTGATCAACCTGACCGTGTATGCATTGCTCTTCAAGGGCTTCGGCCTGCAGTACCTCGCAGCCGCGGCGTGCTCCTTCCTGGTCGCAGTGACGAACAACTACGTATGGAACCGGCTGTGGACCTTTCGCGGCCGCCGCGGCAACGTCGCGTACCAAGGCATGCGCTTCCTCGTAGTCTCGCTCATCGCCTTGAGCGCGAACCTGATCTTCCTCCGCCTCCTGGTCGAGCTCGCCGTGGGCAAGATCGCCGCTCAGGCCGTCGCGATCATTCTGGTCACACCCCTCAACTTCGCCGGCAACAAACTGTGGAGCTTCTCCGCGAAGAGCGCGGCCCTGCCCGAGCGGTCTTGAGCCCCCGTCGGGCCGCTGCCCTCGCGGCCGCCGCTGCGCTCGCGCTGACGCTTTCGGCCGGGCCGGCAGCCGCCGAGCCTCGCGACCCCTTCCCCCCCTCGTTCCCCGCGACCGTTCCGGCCGAGCCCCGCCTCGACGAGAAGCGCGCGACCGCGAGTTTCCTCGAGCACGACAAGGTGGCCGACTGGCTGGAGCGCTATCCGCGCCGCGGTCGGGTCACGGATGCGACCTTCAGCAAGAAGTACGGCAACTGGGCTGTCAAGGTGTGGTCGGGCGACGCGGGAGAGATCGCGACCGGCAAGGTGGACGATCGGACGGGCGACGTCACGGAGGCTTGGACCGGTCCGCAGGTGGCCTGGAAGATGGCGCGTGGCTTCGAGGGTGCTTTCGGCGGGAAGGAAATCAACAGCGCCCCCGTATGGCTGCTCTTCTCGCTGGCGTTTCTGCTCGGTCTCGCAGACCTGCGCCGGCCGCTGAGCCTGCGCAACCTGGATCTCCTGGCTCTCCTGTCCTTCTCCGTCTCCCTCTGGTTCTTCAACAGGGGGGACATCTTCACGAGCGTCCCGCTGGCGTATCCGCCGCTCGCCTACCTGCTCGGACGGATGCTCTGGACGGCCGCCAGGGGGCGCTCGCCTTCCATGCGGCCGCTCTGGCCCGTGTGGGCCCTGCTCGCCGCGACGGTGTTTCTGACCGGGTTTCGAGTCGGCCTCAACGTGCAGGCATCGAACGTGATCGATGTCGGCTACGCGGGCGTGATAGGAGCGCACCGGATCGCGAACGGCGAAGCGCCCTACGGGCACATGCCCGTGCAGGGCGACCTGAAGGCGTGCGGGCCGGCCGATGCGGAAGGCGAGGTTCGCGACCGCATCCAGACGAACGGTCGCTGTGAGTCGTCGAACGACCGTGGCGATACGTACGGCCCGGTCGCATACGAGGCATACCTCCCCGGGTATCTCGTTCTCGGCTGGACGGGAAAGTGGGACGACCTTCCGGCGGCGCATTTCACCGCGATCCTGTTCGACGTGTTGTGCATCGTCGGCCTGGCGCTTGTCGGAAGGCGGTTCGGGGGAGCGAGGCTCGCTGCCACGCTGGCGTTTGCGTGGGCCGCGTATCCCTTCACCCAGTACGTGTCGAGCTCGAACACGAACGACGCGATCCTGCCGGCACTTCTGATCTGGGGTTTCTGGCTCGTGACGTCGCCATGGACGCGGGGCGCGTTCGTCGCTCTCGCCGGCTGGGCAAAGTTCGCGGCGCTCCTGGTCGCTCCCCTGTGGCTGTCCTATCCCGACGCCAAAGGGCGGCTACGTTCCAAGACGGCGTTCGTCGTGGCCTTCGCGCTGGCCACGCTCGCGAGCTTCTGGATCCTGCTCCTCGAGCCCGACCCTGTACACGCGGCCCGTGTCTTCTGGGATCGCACGCTCGGCTGGCAGATCGGGCGGGAGTCACCCTTCTCGATCTGGGACTGGCGGCAATATCACGCAGCCGGGATTCCCGACCTCCACCGGGTGCAGCAGGTGCTGGAAATCCTGCTCGTGGTGGGCGCGATCGCGGCTTACTTCCTTCCGCGCCGGAAGTCGCCGCTCCAGCTGGCAGCCCTGACGGCGGCGCTTCTGCTCGGCTTCCAGCTCGTCCTGACGCACTGGTTCTACCTCTACATCCCGTGGTTCTTCCCCTTTGTCGCGTTCGTCGTCCTGGCGCCGGCGCGCGAGTTGCGACGCGGGGGAGTCGCGGAGACCCGGCATGAGCACGAGATCCGCGAGCTGGTTCCGGCGGGCTGATCCACCGGCCGCCGCGCTGGCGACGGTCGTTGCGGTCGCCGGCTTCTTCGTGAGCTGGATCGTGCTTCACCACGGCATCTACACCCGCGACCAGGTGGTCGACACGCCGGTCTACAAGAAGTACGGCGACTGGATGGCAGAAGGTCTGGTGCCCTACCGCGACTTCCGCCCGGAGTATCCGCCGGGCGCCTTGCCGGTGTTCGTGCTGCCTTCCCTTCCGGGTGAGCAGCCGCCGACGTTCGAGCGCTACCGGAGCATCTTCGAGGGCTTGATGGCGGCGTGCGGGGCCGCTGCGCTGGCGCTTATGGGCTGGACGCTCTGGTCGCTCGGCGCCGGCTCGCGGCGGCTCGCGCTCGCGCTCGGCTTCGCTGCGCTCGCTCCGCTGGCCGTGGGCTCCGTGGTTCTGTCCCGCTTCGACCTCTGGCCGGCCGCCCTGACGGCGGCCGCTCTCGCTGCCTTCGTCGCCGGGCGGGATCGCACGGGAGCCGCGGTGCTCGGCGTAGCCGTGGCGGCCAAGATCTATCCAGGTGTGCTCGTGCCGCTTCTCGGCGTGTGGCTGTGGCGGCGTCGCGGCCGGCCTGCGACGCTCGCGTGTGCGGGCATCTTCGCGGCTGTGGTGGCGGCGTGCTTCGTGCCGTTCCTCGCGCTCGCGCCGGACGGGGTGGCCGCCAGCCTGGGCCGCCAGCTGTCGCGTCCGCTCCAGATCGAGAGTCTCGGCGCTGCCGCGCTGCTCGCCGCGGACCACCTCGGCGGCGCGGCGGTGACCATGGAGTCGAGCCACGGGTCGCAAAACGTGGCGGGCACCCGGGGAGACGTCGTCGGCATCCTGCAGACGCTCGTCCAGGCCCTCGTGCTGGTCGGAGTCTGGGTCATGTTCGCGAGGGGCGACATGACGCGCGAGCGCTTGATCCGGTTCGCAGCCGCCTCGGTGGTCGCGTTCGTCGCGTTCGGGAAGGTGCTCTCTCCGCAGTTCCTCATCTGGCTCGTCCCACTCGTCCCACTCGTGGCCGGCCGGCGTGGATTCGCAGCGTCCGGGCTGCTTGCCGTCTCCCTCGTGCTGACGCAGAGCTGGTTTCCGTTCCGCTACTGGGATTACGCGCTCACGTTCGACGAGACGGTCTCCTGGGTCGTGCTCGCAAGGGACCTCGTGCTCGTCGCCACCCTCGCCGCACTAGTCTGGTCGGCCGGGGATGGACGTCAACGAGCTACGTGATCGGCCGTTTTGCGCGGGCGTCCTGATCGAGCGCAGGATGGAAGTGCTGCTCGGAGCGGGGGACGAAGATGCCTGGGACGGGCGGCGGGTCCCCCTGGGCGCGAGTGCGGGTGGTGGACAGGAGCCCGGTGAGACACCGCCCGATTGTGCGCATCGCGAGGCGCTCGAGGAACTCGGTTGCGGCGTTGAGCTTCTCCACGCCGAGACGACTTTCGTCGAGCGCAGGCCCGGCTCGATCGAGGGAGTCCTTCGATTCACCCGCACCCTGGCTCGTCCGGGTGCATCGCCGAGAATCGCCTGCGCCCTTCAAGCCCGGGTTGCCCGGCGGTCACGAGGTCCACTTCATCGTGTACCGCGCGCGCGCAGAGGGCGAGCCCCGGCCGGTCGACATTCCGGCCCTCGCCTGGACGCCACTCGCTGTGCTGCCAAAGCTCTCGGAGGGCGTCGAACGAAGCCGGCTGCCGGACCTCGGCGTGCGGCTCGTGCCCGGTTCGCGGCTACCGGATGACGCGATCCTGTTTCTCCCCGAAACGGGCACGGAGGATCTGCTGATGCGCGTGATCGGCTCTACGGCACCGACACGCGGATTGCCTCGCACGTAACGGCACGTCCGCTCTCGTCAGCTTCGACGAGCGCGCCCTCGATACGCACGTCGCCCTCCGCCGTCTGGAAACGGATCGGGATGCCCGTGCGCATGCGGCGGATAGCAAGGTCGCCCACGACTCCGATCACCGAGTCGTGCGGCCCCGTCATGCCGGCGTCCGTGATGGCCGCTGTGCCTCCGGGCTGGACGCGCGCGTCGTTCGTCTGCACGTGCGTGTGCGTGCCGAGGACGGCGGTCACCCGGCCGTCGAGCCAGCGCGAGATGGCGACCTTCTCGCTCGTGGCCTCGGCGTGGAAGTCGACCACCACGACGTTTGCGTGCGCCCTCGCACGCTCGACCAGGTCGTCGACGAGCTCGAAGGGGCCTGCCGCGACCTCGAGGAAGAGCGAGCCCATGAGATTGATGACGGCCACCGGTGTGCCGTTGGTCGCCTCCACGAGCGCGAGCCCCGTGCCCGGCGCATGGGCCGATAGATTCGCGGGCCGGATGACGCGCGCCGTGGTCTCGAGGTAGGGCGCGAGCTCTGCGCGCCGCCAGACGTGGTTGCCGAGCGTGATCACGTCGGCGCCCGCGCCGAGCACCTTCTCCGCCAGCTTCGGAGTCAGGCCGACCCCGTCCGCGGCGTTCTCACCGTTCGCCACGCAGAAGTCGACTTCGAGCTCGTCCCGAAGAGTCGGAAGCCGCTCCTCGACGGCCCGTCGGCCGGGCGCGCCGACGATGTCGGCGATGAACAGGATCTTCATGCGGTTATCGAGTGAGCGTTCCGGCCGGGTACACCTCGAGCGCGAGGTGGTTCCCGGCGTCCTGCGTGTAGCGGGCAAGCGCCTGGCGTTCCACGCGAGACAGGTCGAGCACCGTCCCGACTCTCGACGTCCCGGCCACTACGGCCGAGCCGACGCTCAAGGAGGGATCGAGCCGCAGCCGTGTGAGAGAGACGACCACTGAGGGAGCGCTCGAGGGTTGCAGGTCCAGCCGCACACCGTGGCGCCGCCCGTTGATGACGTAATCCGTCACGCCGACGATCGTTCCGTCCACGGGCGAGTAGACATCCGTTCCGGGAGCTGCGCCGACGTTGAGAACGCCCGTCTCGGGGCCCCGCCCGCCTCCGAGCTGGTAGTAGCGAATCCCGCCGTTGCCGCCGCCGAAGACACGACGCCAGAGGCGGGAGAGCAAGCCCTGGTTGGCGCGCGTGCCGACCGGGTGGAGCGAGAGCGACCCGCCGGCGCTCGGATGGTAGGCAATGGCTGTGATCCGCCCCTGGGGTATCGGCAGCTGCAATCGCAGTGCCCCCTGCGCGGCAACGACGCTGGGGCGCGGCGGTCCTGCTGGCAGCAGGCGCTCCGCCAGGGCCGGCTGCGTGACCGCGATCGGCGCTGGGGCCGAACCGAAGGCGGTCAGGAACAGCGTGAGCAGCAAAACGACGGCCAGGACGACGAGTCCGCCGGCTCGTTTCGCACTGCGCATCCGCGCCTCGTGTTGCCGGGCGCGGAGGGCGCGCCCAGAGGCTCGGGAAGACCGCATCGGCAGGACGCTACCGTAGGTACTCCCCGGATTCAAGCTGCTGCCGTCGCCATCTGCTTGTAACAGCGCAAAGTCCGATGGCAAAACCGAATCTGGCCGGACTTCGTGACGGTCGAGCGCGAGCGCTCCATCCTGTTCGAAGGACCAGTCCCAGGAGGGCGGTCGCAGAGAGACGGCCCGGGCCGCCGCTGTACGATGGCTGCCATGCCCAGCGGGGCGACCAGGATCGAGATCCCGCGCTGGATTCAGCTCGTGGGCCTCCCATTGCTTCTCGTTTTGGCCTGGGTCGTGGCGGGCGCCGTTCGTCACGTGGTGTTCGTCTTCGTCGTGGCGGCACTCATCGCTCTGCTGCTCAACCCGGTGGTGCGCGCATTGGGGCGGATCTGGATTCCCCGCGGGTTCGCAGTCGCGATCGTCTACCTCACCTTTGCAGCGGTCATACTCGTAGGCATCGTCGCTCTGGCAACGGTTGTGGTCGACCAGACTCGCTCGGCCGCGGATCGGGTCGACGCCTACTTTACGGTCGAAAGCGGACAACGTAACGAGACGGGGGCCGAGCTCGATCTCGCGCGGTTGCAGGTATGGCTCGACACGCACAACCTGGAACGCGTCGAAGTGGAGGAATGGAGCAACGACTTCGTGGAGGACCTCTCCACGAGCGACGTCCAGAAGTACACGTCCCGCGTGATCGACTTCGTCGAGGGCGCGGCCATCTCGACCTTCAGGCTGCTGTTCAGCCTCGTTCTGATCGTGGTCATCTCCATCTACATGCTCCTCGACATGTCCCGGCTTGCGGCCGCCATCGACCGGAAGTTTCCGCCCGCGCGCGGCTCGCCGCCGCTCCTCGTCAGGATGGAGCGCTCTCTGGCCGGGTACGTGAAAGGCCAGCTGCTGCTCTCGCTCATCATCGGGACGAGCGCGGGTCTCGGGCTGTGGCTCCTTGGCATCCTCGGGTGGCTGGAGGGAGGTGACACCTACGCGATTCTCTTCGCGTCGTGGGTCGGTGTCACCGAGCTCATCCCCTACCTGGGGCCGTGGCTCGGCGCTATACCGCCGCTCGTCTACGCGCTCGCCGTCGACCCCGTCTCGGCCATCTGGGTAGCGCTGCTCTTTCTCGCCGTTCACCAGATCGAGGGCCACATCGTCGTTCCCAACGTGATGGGAAGCGCGCTGCGGCTACACCCGCTGCTCGTGATATTCGGGCTCCTGTCGGGGGGCGAGATCTACGGCCTCCCGGGCGCACTCGTCGCGCTGCCGCTGCTCGCGACCGGCCGGGCCGGTTGGGAGTTCTTCTCCGAGCGGCTCACCTTCGAGTCCTGGCGGGATGGAGTCACCGCGCCGGTGCAGGTGCGGACGGAGCCCGTCGTGCGCGAAGCGCCGGTGCCGCGACCCCTGGCGCGCGAGCACGAAGAGACGCGGGCGACCCGGTCCGTCCAGGAGGAAGAGACCCAGGTAACACCGCCCCTCCCGCCCGATGAGCAAGAGACGCAAGTGCAACCGCCCGCCGCAGCGCGCAATTGAGCCGCACGCGGCCGCTGCTCAGGGCGGATGCCGTATCCCGCCGGTACGGCTCCCGCGTCGCGCTCCTGCCGACCAGCCTCGTGATCTCCGAGGGCGAGACGCTCGGGCTGGTGGGCCCTAACGGTGCCGGAAAGTCCACCCTGCTCGCCCTGCTCGCCGGCGCCACCGAGCCTACGAGCGGCGGCTTGGAATCCCGGCCCGGCTTGCGGATCGGCTGGGCGCCGCAGCGCACGGCCCTCTACGGTCGCCTATCCGCCCGTGAGAACCTCGAGTTCTTCGTGCGGCTGGAGGGTGAGCGGGCTTCTCGGTCGGCGGCGGCAGCGCTCCTCGCCGACTTCGAGTTGCCGTTGGACAGCGTCGCGGCAGCCGATCTCTCGGCCGGAACACGCCAGCGTCTGAACCTCGCCGCTGCCATGATCGGAGAGCCGGAGGTCCTGCTGCTCGACGAGCCGACGGCCTCGCTCGACCCCGAGCGCCGGAGGCGCTTCTGGCAGTTGGCCACTCGCGTCAAGGAAGCCGGGGGCGCGCTGGTCTTCGCCACCCAGAATCTCGACGAGCTCGACATGTTCGCCGATCGCGTGCTCGCTCTCCGCGGCGGCGCTGTCGTGTTCGAAGGAGCGCCCGACGACTACCTTCAGCAGTACGCCGAGCGGCTGCACGCGTGAGGACGATCGCTCTCCTCCTGCAAAAGGACCTGCGTCTCCTACGACGATCGCCCGTGCTGCTCGGCATCCTCGTCGCCTACCCGATTGCGATCGCGCTGCTCGTTGGCCTTGTGGCCGGGTACGCGAGCGCCAAGCCTCGGGTCGCTCTGGTGGACGAGGAAGGACTGCCGTCGGTGGTGGTAGTCGGCGGCGAGCGGTTCGACGTCGCCGCGACGATCGATCGCGTCAGCGAAGACGTGACGCTGGTCCGCCTGCCCCGCGCCGAGGCGGAGCGGCAGCTTCGGACCGGGAAGATCGTCGCTTCGCTGACTGTTCCGGTCGGGTTCATGTCGGATCTCCGCCGTATGGCTCGCAGCCCCAGGCTCGAGCTCCGAACGACCCGTGGAGGCCTCTCGACCCGAGTCACGCAGCAGGTTCAGGCGCTGGTCTACTCGCTCAATCGGCAGCTGCAGAGCGCCTATATCGACGCGAACCTCGATTACGTGCGGCTGATCCGTAAGGGGGGCGACGGCTCGTTCCTCGGTCGGCGCTTCGAGGTGCTCGGGCTTGACGGCACGGAACGACTCCTCGCCGGCCTCCCCCCGGACGAGCGTGTGGATCGCGTGCGCCGGTTCATCCGCATCGCCGGTCTCGCGCTGGATCAGACAGACGATGCCCTGCGGGCAACGGCCAACCCGATCGAGCTCGTCACGGTGTCGGAGGGAGGCCGGACCTGGGTGCTCTCGGCCCAGATCCAGGCTTATGCACTGGCGCTCACGATCAGCCTGCTGGCCCTGCTCCTCGCAGCGGGCGCGATTGCGGCAGAACGAGACGAGAACGTGATCGGCCGGCTCACGCGAGGGCTCGCGACCCTGGGGCAGATCGTGCTGGCGAAAATCGCGCTTGCGGCGACGGTCGCGACAGCTCTGGGCCTGGCGATCGCGGTGGCCTTCGGCGCGATCATCGAGCTCGGGGAAGTCGAGGGCGGCGAGCCGTGGGGTCGCTTACCCGTCCTCGCTGCGGGGATCGTGCTCGCCGGAGCGAGTCTCGGGGCTGTCGGGGCGCTGCTCGGCGTGGCGGCGCGAGAGGCCCGAACTGCATCGCTCGTGGCGCTGCTCGTCGCGCTGCCGGTCGTCTTCCTCGGTCTCGTGCCGCGCGAGGTCGTCCCGGAGGCCGGGCTTGCTAGCGATGCGTTCCCCTTCGCGCATGCGGTGCGGTACTTCGGCTCGGCGCTCTACGACTCCTCACCGTGGGCGGCTCTGCTTCGCGAGGCGGCCTGGCTCCTCGGGATCGGCACCGTCTTTGCGGTCGCGGCTCGTTTTGGAGCGCGTAGATTGTCTGCGTGAGCATGTTCCCTGCCACACGAATGCGCCGCTTGCGGCGCACGGACTCGCTGCGAGCGCTCGTCCGGGAGACCCGGCTTCACCTCGACGACGTCGTGATGCCGCTCTTCGCCTGTCCGGGCAACCGGGTCGTCCGCCCACTGGAGGGGCTGCCGGCGATCGCGCAGCGCTCGGTGGACGAGCTCGTCCGTGAGCTCGATGAGTGCGCCACGCTCGGCGTGTCGGCGGTGCTGCTCTTCGGTATCCCCGCGGAGAAGGACGAATCGGG
>JACCTQ010000244.1 GCA_013812265.1 Actinomycetota bacterium | reverse complement strand
CGCGCTCGCGCTGGACGAGATCCGCCAGCGCGAACCGTCGAGCCTCACGGTCGAGATCGGCCTGTCGTTCGCGTCCGAGCATTCGATATTGCTCATCCATCGCTCCCGACTGTAGGCCGCTCGACCGGACATGACATCGGGAGAGCCTCCCTATTTTGGGGCGACGATCTCCCTATCTTCGAGACCGAGCCGGACCGCTTCCTCGGCCGCAGCAACCCGGTTGGGAACTCCAAGCTTCCTGAGGATTGCCGACACGTGGTGATCCACCGTTTTCGGCGACACGACCAGGCGCCCGGCGATATCGACGTTGCGTAAGCCCTGGCCGATTAGAGCAAGCACCTCGAGCTCACGGCTGGTCAGGCCGGCAGGATTGAGTTGAGTGCGTGGTCGGGGACCGCGCGGAATCGTTCGAAAGCCGAGCGCGCGAAGTCGTTCCACGACCAAGCTCGCCGCGGGTCGGGCGCCTAACGCTTGGAAGATCTCAAGGGCCCTGCGAAGATCCTCCTCGTCCTCGCTGTCGGCGAGCGCAAGTGCTTGTTGGTATGGACAACCGATGGCTTCCCATGCGGAAGCAGCGGCACGGTATCGACCCGCGAAGTGGAGTGCGTACGGTTCCGCCACCCCCTCTGGCAATTGGTCGAGCGCGCCGCCCCTCCACGCCCAGAAACCGAGCTCCCCCCGCCACCAGGGGTCGGCCAACCGCCCCACTTCAAGGGGCAGTGCTCGGGCGCTCTCTGCTTCGGCGCGCGCAAGCACGGTGTTCCCCTCGAGCCATGCGGCTTCGACCCGTCCGGCGTGCAACGCGCACAACTGCTCGCGCTCTCCCAGCGGACCGCTCAATGCGAGCGCTTCGTCGAGGAGCGACCAGGGATCGGCGTCTCCCCGCCGAGCGCGGAGTCGACCGAGCACTGCGAGTGCCTTCAGCCGGATGACGCCTGCCGTACGGCGCTCGCCGAGAAGCGCGGCCGCCAGCTCGGTGGCCTCCGGCCAGCGTCCACGCTCGAGGGCCACCTCAGCGAGAGAGCTTTCGAGCCGGCGGTGGTAGAGCCCGAGGTCGATGTCCTGCTCGATCAGGTATTCGATCGCCTCGTCGCGATATTGGTCGACGAGGTCGAAGCGCCTCAGATCCCTGGCGGCCTCGACAAGATTGATGAGGGCCCGCGCAGCGTCTTCTTCCAGTTCCGCGGCCTTCGCCCGCCGGAAGCTTTCTTCGAGCTTCGCCCAACCCGGTTCCCTTCCGAGATAGATCTCGGCGATCGCGAGGGTCGTGAGCGCATGAACGGCTACCGGCTCGTCCCCCACGCGCTGCGCGAGCTCGAGGGCTCGCTCGCTCCAGGACAGCACGTCAATTTCATCGCGGATCCCGACCAAATAACGCTGGGCGAGGGTCGCGTACGCACGGGCAAGTTCGGGAGCCGGTGCGTACACCGACTCGAGGAGTTCCACGGAGCGCTCTGCGAGCTTGATGGCGCGCTCGGCGTCACCTGTGAACCACGTGACCAGGGAGAGCGCGCGGAGACAGTTGCCTTCGGCGCGGACGTCCCCCAGTCGACGCCAGCAGGCCAACGCATGCTGCTGAGAGGCGAGCGCACCGTCGACGTCGTCTGTAACCAAGGATTCGCGAGCGTGGCACTCGAGGAGCTCGGCCCGCGACCTTTCGTCGAGCTCGGAAGCGAAACGGAGACAGGCTGAGTAGTGCGCGGCCGCCTCGCGATGAGCGCCAAGGCCCACTGCGCTCTCTGCCGCTTCGTGAGCCAGCTCGAGCACCGCCGCTGCATCGTCCGCTCCCACCGCATGGTGGGCGAGCCGACCGGGATCGACCGCTGCGGCCTGGCGGAGGGCCGCCAGCGCCCGGGCATGCAGTGCCACGAGCTCCGATGGGCCCAAACCTTCGCGGATCGCCCGCTGGGCGAGCTCATGCCGGAAACGCAAGAGGTCACCGTCGAGCTGGAGCATTCCGCGGTCGACACATTCCTCGATCGCGGCGAGATCACTGTCCGCCACTTCCCGAACAAGGGTCTGCTCGCACGCCTGGCCGAGCACGGACGCGGCCCGGAGAATCTGCTGCCCACGCGAGGACAGCCTGCCGAGACGAGCGAAGACCGCATCGCGGACAGTGACGGACATCTCCCCCTCTCCGGCTGCGACCACCTCTGTCACAAAGAACGGGTTCCCCGCGGTGGCGCCGTGAAGGGCAACGGCATCCATGCCCTTGCCCTCGGTGAGGACTTCGACGGCATCAACCGATAACGCGGGCACCTCTATCTCGACAGTAGCGGCGGGAATGTCACCGAGAGCGAGTCGCAGCGGATGCTCGTTGCCTACTTCGTCATCGCGATACGTGCCGATGAAGAGAATCGGGAGGTCTCGAAAGCGCCGGCCGACGACGCGCAAAAGGTTCAGCGTTGCCTCATCTGCCCAGTGCAGGTCCTCGAAGACGACCAGGGGCGGCAAACCGCGAGGTTGTCGAAGCAGAGCCAGAAAGGCGTCGAAGACTCGATTCCGGTCCACGGAGTCGAGCGCCTCTCGCAAGGCGCCGTCGACCTTGTCGGCGATGTCGACTAAGGGAGCGAAGGGCCGAGCCGGAACGACGGCATCGCACGAACCCCAGAGGACACCGGCATCACCTGCCGCATCCGTGCAGAAGGCTTCGACGAGAGCTGTCTTGCCGATGCCGGCCTCGCCGCTGATGAGGATGAGACGCCCTCGTCC
>JACCTQ010000201.1 GCA_013812265.1 Actinomycetota bacterium | reverse complement strand
TACCTCACGTGATCTCCGGGCTTCGCACGGCGTGGGCATTCGGCTGGCGTACGATCATCGCCGCCGAGCTCGTCTTCGGCGTCGCGGGGGGCGAGGGCGGTCTCGGAAACTTCATCAACAACGCGCGCTACTTCCTAGATACGCCGGGGGTGTTCGCCGGGCTCGTGACGATCGCGCTGATCGGGATCGCCCTGGACATCGTCTTCGCGCTCGTGGAGCGGCGGACGATCATCCGGTGGGGAATGAAGGCATCGGACGAGAGCGGCGGGCGTGCCCGCCTGGTAACCGGCTGACCGCGGCAAGGAAGGCGGCCGGACCGTGGCATACGAGAGAGGAGAACCAAGGTGAGAGATGGACGAAGAAGGTGGTGGGCGATCTTGCCGCTGCTGGTTGCGGCCGTAGCCGTCGCGGCGTTCGCGGGTAGCGCCACCGGTGGGCAGAAGTCCCACGGCCCGCCCCACGAGATCACGATCGCCTATCAGCCGGGGATCGGGTATGCCCCGCTGATCATCATCAAGCAGCAACGGCTGATCGAGAAGCACTTTCCCCGCACGAAGGTCAACTGGCGGGTCCTCGCTTCCGGCGCGGC
Source organism: Actinomycetota bacterium (assembly GCA_013812265.1). Taxonomy (GTDB): domain Bacteria; phylum Actinomycetota; class Thermoleophilia; order Gaiellales; family Gaiellaceae; genus JACCTQ01. The sequence goes on along the minus strand of JACCTQ010000201.1, from coordinate 4,319 downwards.
GATCACCAGTGGAGTGATCTCCGGGAACATTCAGATCGGCGCTATGGGCGTTGGCCCGATGCTCGTCGGCTGGTCGGGTGGCGTGGGATGGAGGATGCTGACCGCCCTCGACGACGCGGATCTCTGGCTGATGGCCAGGGATCGGAACATCCGCACGATCGCCGACCTGAGAGGAAAGCGCATCGCAACACCCGCAGCTACCTCGATCCAGGCGGTCATACTGCGTAAGGCGGCGCAGATGCGCCTGGGCGATGCCAACGCGCTGAACTCGAGCCTCGTCTCGCTCGACCATCCGGACGGGCTCGCGGCGCTCTTCGGGGGGCAGATCCAGGCCCACATGACCTCCCCTCCGTTCCAGTTCATCGAGCGTGAGCGGGGTGCTCACATCGTGGCCAGGAGCTCGACTTTCTTCGGGAAGCACACTTTCCTGGGCGTCGTCGCGCAGCAGAAGTTCTACGACGACCATCCCGGCTTCATGAAGCGTCTCTACCAGGACATCCAGGCCTCGATCACCATGCTCGAGAAGAAGCCGGCCCAGGCGGCCAGGATTCTCTCCCAGGACTCAGAAGGCAAGACGACGCCATACGGGTTCCGGCGCTACCTCGCGAGCCCCGCGCTCGACTTCACGACCACCCCGCACGGTCTCATGAAGTTCGCGCGGTTCATGAACGACATCGGTCAGATCAAGAAGATGCCAAGTTCCTGGAAGGAGCTCGTCTTCCCGACGATCGCGAAGAAGAAGGGCAGCTAAATCAGCATGGGGGAAACCATGTTTCCCCCATGGTCCCCCTTCTTCACGTCCCGCTGTCGCCGGTCGCGGCGAGGCTCCCGCCGAGCAAAGCTCGGCTCCGCCGGCGGCTCGCTGGGCTACCAAGACGGCACGGGCGCCGCGGGCTGATCTCCCTCCGACGGTTTGGCGCGTTGGATTCGCTTCAGTGTGCGTGTTCGGGCACCTGCTGGGCCGCGAGCCACCCCGGCTTGCCAAGGGGTACGGTCAGCCCGAGGCCCGTTGTTACGCTCCTCGAATGCCTCGCTCGGTCATCGTCTCCGCCGTTCGTACGCCCTTCGGCAGGCTCGGCGGCGGGCTCGCCGCCTACGAGGCGCCGGCCCTCGGGGCGATTGCCATCAGGGCGGCGCTCGACCGCAGCGGGATCGCGAACGAGGAGGTCGAGTACGTGATCATGGGTCAGGTGCTCCAGGCGGGCGCCGGCCAGGCTCCGTCGAGGCAGGCATCGATCGCGGCCGGCCTTCCGGTCGAGGTGGGCTCGGACACGATCAACAAGGTCTGCGCCTCGAGCATCCGTGCGGTCGAGCTCGCCGACCAGATGATCCGCGCGGGCGATCACGAGGTGATCGTGACCGGCGGCATGGAGTCAATGTCCAACGCGCCGTACATCCTGAAGCAGGCGCGCTTCGGCTATCGCCTCGGCGACGGCGTGATCATCGACTCGATGACCCACGACGGCCTCACGTCCACCTTCGACAAGCGGCACATGGTGGAGCAGGCCTCCTTCGTCTCGCGTGAGCTCGGAATCTCGCGCGAGGACCAGGACCTGTGGGCGCTCCGCTCGCACGAGCGTGCCGTGACGGCGATCGACGAAGGCTGGTTTCGCGACGAGATCGTGGCGGTCGACGACCTCGAAGTCGACGAGGGACCGCGACGGGACACGTCCATCGAGAAACTGGCCCGGCTGCAGCCGATCTTCGATCCGGAGGGAACCACGACCGCCGGGAACGCGCCCGGAGTGAACGACGGGGCAGGCGCGGTGATCGTCACGAGCGAGGAGTTCGCCCGACGTCGCGGGCTGGAAGTGCTCGCGACGATCGTGTCCCAGGCGTATGTCGCCGACCAGTTCGCGTATCTGGCGCGGACTCCGGCGCGCGCCGGGGAACGGGCGCTGGAGCGCGCTGACAAGATGATCGAGGACGTAAAGCGGGTGGAGCTCAACGAGGCGTTCTCGTCCGTCGTCCTCAACTCCACGAAGATGCTCGGGGCCGATCCGGAGCGCGTGAACGTGAACGGCGGCGCGGTCGCACTGGGCCATCCCATTGGAGCGTCGGGAGCCCGCATACTCGCGACCATGATCTTCGAGCTCCGCCGAAGCGGCGGGGGACTCGGGCTGGCCGCCATCTGCTCCGGTGGGGGCCAGGGGGACGCACTCCTGCTCGAGGTCTAGACAAGCTGGCGCCCAGGGGGCAACTGAGTGATTGTCTTATCTGCGACCAGATCGCGGCCATCAATACGCTGCCGGGCGGCGCGCTTGTCGATGAGAACCTCGTAGTCGCCTACCACGTCCCGCCGATCGACCGGTTTCCGCTGCAGTACCTCGGTCGTGCGCTCGTTGTGACGCGGCGTCACGTCGATCGCCTTGGTGATCTGACGCCGGACGAGGCAGCGGCGGTCGGACTCGCCGCGCGGGCCATAGCAGCGGGGCTTCAGGCGCTAAGCGACGTGAGGCGCGTCCACACGGCGGTAATTGGGCTCCACCTCCCTCACTTCCACCAGCACGTCTTTCCGAGATACGAGTGGATGTCGCCCGAGGCGGACTGGAATGCGCTGCACGAGCTTCCCGACGCGCCGCGCGGTGGCGACGGAGAGATTGCCGAGTTCGTAGACCGTCTTAGACCTCACCTCCCACGATCGCTCAGCTAGCCGGGATGACAGGCGCAGGTCGCGCCGTCCGGCCGACGCGACGAGTACCCTGCCCGGCGATGCGGCCAAGAGCCCCTCGCACTTGCATGCTCCTCGCCTCCGTCCTCGCGATTTTCGCTGCGGCCGCCGAGCCGGCGCGCGCGGACGTCGACCTGCTCACACAGGCGAACCTCCGCCTGGAGGGCGGTACGGCCACGGAGAACGCCGGCTTCTCCGTTGCGGTCGCCGGCGACGTGAACGGTGACGGGCGTCGCGACCTGATCGTGGGCGCGCCGCGAGCCGATAACAACTTTCGCTTCGACTCCGGCTCCGCATACGTCCTCTTCGGACGGCCCGGAACGACTACCGTCGATCTCGCCGCGCTCGGCGAAGCCGGGTTCCGCATCGACGGCGAGCTCTCCGACGAGTTCGCCGGCCACTCCGTGGACGGGGCCGGCGACGTGAACCGGGACGGGCTCGCGGACGTGATCGTCGGCGCGCCCGGAGCGGAGAATCGCCTCGGGGAGCGCTCGGGGGCGGCGTACGTGGTCTTCGGCAAGGCCTCGACCACCTCCATCGATCTGGACGCGCTGGGGACAGGCGGGTTCCGCATCGACGGCGCCTACGACGACGACGACGCCGGGTTCTCCGTGTCGGCGCTCGGTGATGTGAACGCCGACGGTTCGCCCGACGTGCTGGTTGGCGCGAACGCGGCGGGTGACGCCGGTGAGCTCTCGGGCGCCGTCTACGTCGTCTTCGGGAAGGCGACGACGGAGACGGTGAACCTCGGCCGGCTCGGAGCCGGTGGATACCGGATCGACGGCGCCGCTGCCGGCGAGGGAGCGGGCGACTCGGTCGACGGCATCGGCGACATGAACGGCGACGGCCGTCCCGACCTCATCATCGGCGCGGCCGAGGCCGAAAAGAACGGGCGGTCCGACTCGGGTTCGGCGTACGTCGTCTATGGCAAGGCGTCCACCGACACGATGAAGCTGGCGACACTCGATACGAACGGCGGCTTCCGCATCGACGGGGCAGCCCCCCTCGATCTGGCAGGAACATCGGCCGCCGGTGCTGGAGACGTGAACGGCGACGGCCGTCCGGACGTCATCGTCGGAGCTCCGGGCGCAGACAACCGCGGGCGAGTCGATTCCGGCTCGGCGTACGTGGTCTTCGGGCGCGTCTCGGTCGGCGCCATCGATCTGGCCGTGCTGGGCTCGGGCGGCTTTCGCATCGACGGCCCGGCGGCCGGCGACCAGGCGGGCGCTGCCGTGGCGGGGGCCGGGGACGTCAACGGCGACGGCCGTGCGGACGTCGTGGTCGGCGCGCCCGGAGCCGACAGCATCGGCCGCCCGGATTCGGGAGCGGCCTTCATCGTCTTTGGAGCTCCGATCACCGATCCCGTCGACCTCATCCTCCCGGGCTCTGTGAGCTCGCGCATCGACGGTCCGGCGAATGCAAGCCGTGCGGGCGCGTCGGTTGCCGGTGGCGACCTGAACGGCGACAGCCGTGGCGACGTCGTGGTCGGCGCGCCCGGGGCAAGTCTGAACGCCCGTCAGGCGTCGGGAGCCGCCTACTCGGTGTTTGGGCCTTCCCCGCCTCCTCCGCCACCCCCACCGCCACCGCCTCCGCCACCCCCACCGCCTCCGCCACCCCCACCGCCACCACCCCCGCCGCCGCCACCACC
>JACCTQ010000200.1 GCA_013812265.1 Actinomycetota bacterium | reverse complement strand
GCGTGGAGCGCGCATTCAAAAAGGCCAGCCCTACACTGACCGACGGCCCATGTGGCACGGGCGCGAGTCTCGTCAATTCATCGAAATGTGTCAACGTGTGGACGATTAGCCTGGAGCATTCCTCGGTGTGCCAATCCTTACAGCGGGTTGGCTCTCCTGCGGGACCCTCGTGCTGTGCGGCCCGTTAATCGCAAAACAGTCGCGATCGCCGAAGGCTTGAACCGAGCATTCCAAGTGTGTGGACCCGGCCCGATAGTTCGTGAAACCCTGCCCTTCGTTACCCGCATCAGTTGTGCAGCATTCTCGTCGCCGACTATCGATGCGAACGGGAATATCGGGGACTATCTCGCGGCGTGTGCATCTCGGTATTGCGGCCCTCGTCGCACGACGTCTGAACGGTTTTCGCGGCGAAGGTCCGACCGGCGGAGGGCCGAGCGTCGCGCCGATGATCGCTGCACGCACCCAGAGCTCGCTCCACCCGGGCGCTTCTTCACCAGTGACGAAGAGCGTCGCTATACCGACGCGCAGTGGCTGGCTTCTACAATCCGATCGGCCTCACACCTCGCTCGAGGGACGCAGCCCGAACGCCTGGCCCCAGGCGCGCGGTGTGACGTGCGTCTAGGTGAGGTTCCCGGTGGTTTCTGGCACGCGCTCAGGCCGCCTTCCGGAGCTCGTCGAGCCAGGAGGTGAGGTGCGCGAGCGCGGGAACGTGGTCGAAGCCGCGGTCGGTGAACGGTGTGCCGTCGAAGCGCTCGCCGGGGGTCAGCCAGCCGATCTCGCCGTGGAGACGGTGGTAGTTGTAGTAGCGGGCGAAGCGCTCGAGCGCGGCCTCGGCATCGGTGAGGGAGCGGAAGACCTCGCGATCGAGGACCTCGCTCTTCAGCGTTGCCCAGAACGCTTCGATCTTGCCGTTGGTCCAGGGCGAGTCGACCTGGGTCCGGATGTGGCGGACCTCGAGCTCACGCAGCGTCTTGCCGAAGCGGGTGAGCACGCCGGGCATCCAGGTGACGAACGGCGAGCCGTTGTCGCTCATGAGGTCGAGTGGCCGTCCGCACAGCTCGACGCAGTCGCGCAGCCAGACGAGGATCGGCGTGCTCTGCTGGTCCGTGGCGATGCGCAGGCCGATGACGAAGCGCGAGTGGTCGTCGACCAAGCCGATGATCCAGGTCTTGAGATAGCGCCCGCCCGCGAGCTGGATGAAGAACGGGCCCTTGATGTCGACATGCCAGAGCGAGTTCGGGCTGGAGCGCTCGTAGCGCGGGCCGCGCTCGCGGGGTCCGGAGGGCCGATGGGCGCCGAGGTCGCCCAGGAGCTGGCTCACCCAGGAGTGGCCGACCTCGGCGATCTCGCGCCGGCGCAGCTCGGCCGAGATGCGCTTGGCGTTCCAATACGTGTGCAGCCGCACCGCGATCACGACCTGCTCGACCCAGGCCGGGTGCTTGAGCGTCGGCCGTCGCGGACCGCGGCGCTCCGGGATGAGCGCGGCGAGGCCGTCGCGCTCGTACGCACACAGCCAGCGCCAGAGCGTCGTGCGGCTCGCGCCCCGAGCTGCCAAGGCCGCAGCGATGCCTTCCTCCCGCGCGATGCGCACCACACGAGCGCGGGCGCGGACGACTGCTGCGTCGCTGCGGCTTCGCTCGCGCTCCGGCGGTCGACCGCCGCGAGTCGCCAGGAAGCGAAAGCCGGGGCCTTCCTGAAACGTGTGCCGGAGCCAACGGCGTTGTGGGTCGCGGAACTGGTTCTGATCGCGTGCCCAGATCTCATCCATGGCGCGGACGCTAGCCGGGCTGTTTCAGAAACCACCAGGAACCTCAGCTAGTGGGGACCGCACCATCTCTGGCTGACGTCAACGCAAGGGGGCGGCCGGGGACGCGGCCCCCTCACCCATTCCGCGGCCTCGGTGAGGACGCGGATGGTCTCAGGGAAGGACGCGGCGGCGCCGAGGAAGCACAGCCTACCCGCCGGCGCTACGCGTGCCGCGCGAAGGCGTTCGTTCGCGCTTGCGGCTTAGGGCGCGGCGGCCGGGGCCATAATCAACTCGAGCACGCCGTGACCCTCGGCGATCTTCCGGACCGTGCGGCCGTCGGCTCGATGTAGAGG
>JACCTQ010000192.1 GCA_013812265.1 Actinomycetota bacterium | reverse complement strand
CCCTGCCCACGAGCTCGCGAAACCCGACTGCCAAGCCGCCTCCTGCTGGCGATTGTACGACCTTCGAGTACCGCACCTCTCGCCTTACTCGCTGGCGGAGCCGAGCTGAAACGGCGTTGTCCGGGCGAGTACAAAACGGGTACGTCAGCTCGGAAACGAGCGGGCACGCGCGTCCACTCCGTGAGCTGAAGAACTGCCCGGTTTCCAGCGATAACGTGCCCGCGCGTGCCCGCGCGTGGACGCGTGTCCCCTACTCGTCCTTCCCTCGTAATGAAGGGGTCCGCGGTTCGAGTCCGCGCGTCGGCTTACCCTGATTTGCAGGGGTTTCTCTGCGATGGCAACAGCGTAGATCGCTACCCGGGTACGAAACGGGTACATCTCTGGACACCTTCACACATGGTGAAGGGGCCCTGGCACCGCAAGCCTTTGCGCCCATTTGCAGGGGACTTCGAGGGGGTTCGCGCTTGTGCGACCCGTCCGACGGGTTCCCCGCAAGTGCCCGCACGTTGACGCGCGTGCCCGCGTAGCGCGACTCAGCGTGCCGGCCTCGCCGCCCGTCTGCGCCGCAGGTAGAAGCCGCGTTGGATTCCGAGCGTGGTGACGCCGGCGAGCACGATCGCGATCAGGTTGATACCCAGCTGGAACGCAGCACCGGCGAACTCGTCCCAGTTGCCGTAGGCGGCGGCGACCCCGACATTCGCCGCGGCTGGGATCGTCGTCACCGAGATCAGAACGCCGATCAGCGCACCGGACTTCGCGGTCGAGAGCGAGAGGACGCCGGCAATTCCGGCGAGCACGGCGACGATGACGGAGAACAGATCGGGGCTGGAGATGAAGAGCGTGGCCGGATGGTCGGCGAGCTCGTCGGGGCCCCGGTCGGCGGCGCGAAGCAGCAGCGTCCCGAGGTAGGTGCATGCAATCGCGGTGGGGAAGCCGACGGCGAGCGCGACGAGCGACCGGCGGGCGAGCGTGAGCCGGCGATGCACGAGCGCGACGCAGACGCCGGCGAGCGGCCCGAACTCGGGCCCGACGACCATGGCGCCGATGATCAGGATCACCGAGTCGGTCAGGATCCCGACCCGGCGATCAACGTCGCGAGCACCATCAAGGCGAGGAAGCTGCCCGAGAGCTCCGCGCTTTCGGAGGTGCGGCTTTCGACCTCTTCCCAGACGACGGCGTCGGCGGGCGAGCCTGCAGCCGCGTGCTCGGCGGCCCGAGCGGCGCTCGAGACGGCGGTGTCGATCGTCTCGATTGTGATGGTGCCCTGCTCGGCGAGGCCGAAGCCGCGTAGCTCGGAGAGGACGACGCTGGCATCTTCTCGGGCAACGTCGCAGAGGATCAGGTCGCCGCTGGGTCGGCGCGCCGCGCCGGGAAGGTGGACGACGTTGATCACCGACGCTTTCCGGTCGAGCGCAGCGAGTACGCGTTCGGCGAGCGCGGGCGGCGCGACCATTCGCAGGTGGATCATCCGCGGATCGTAGAGTTGCGCCCTGCGCGCGGTTGGCAGCGAGCGTCAAGACAGCGTCAAGATTCGCGATGCGAGCGTAGGGCTTCCGTCAGGACGGACGCGGACGGCTCGCCCGCGGATATCACGGGGGGCGTGCTCGATGCGCTCTTCCTCGGAATCGTGATCGTCTTCTTCGTGCTCGCGGTTGCGTTTGTCCGCGGCTGCGTTCGGCTTGCTGGTTCAGCCGAGGCCGAGGGGCGCCGATGAGGGTCGGCGACGCCGTCCTGCTGGTGCTTGCTCTCGGCGTGCTGGGCTTCTCGTCTGGGCGCTGCTCGCGCCTGAGCGGCTGGGATGAGCGTCTCGGCCTGACTCCAGATCGCCGTGCTGATCGCGCTCGTCCTCGTCGGGACGCGGCTGCTCGGCCCTTATCTCGCCCATGTCTACGGCGGCGGTCGGTCACCGGGCGACCGCGCCTTTCTGCCACTCGAGCGCGCGCTCTACCGGCTCGGCGGCATCGACCCGGAGCGCGAGCAGCGGTGGCACGTCGCTCGACGGTCAGCCGTCGGCTGCGGCGGGAAGAGGCCTTGTTGCAATGCAAGACCTGACACCGTTCCCCAATAGCGCGGAGGCCTATCCGACCGGGCACGGCCTTCGTAGACCGAGACGAAGATGAAGGCGAGCACAATCGCGAGCCCGGCCAGAATCATCTCGTAGCCGATCGTTGGGGGAGCCGCCCCAGTGAGAGCAGGCGGCGTGGCCGACGCGCAGAAGGCCGGCCTCACCCCGTGTGACTACGCAACACTGCCCGCTCGCTAAAGTGTGCTCAGCGGTGCGAGGCGGCGGCGGAGCCTGGCTCCGCCGGACGCGAGCCGCGCCCCGAACTCGAAAGCATCGAAGCAACTCGGTGAGAAAGCCACAGCAAGACGTGCACCCGTGAGTCGCGCTCGCGCTGGACGAGATCCGCCAGCGCGAACCGTCGAGCCTCACGGTCGAGATCGGCCTGTCGTTCGCGTCCGAGCATTCGATATTGCTCATCCATCGCTCCCGACTGTAGGCCGCTCGACCG
>JACCTQ010000133.1 GCA_013812265.1 Actinomycetota bacterium | reverse complement strand
CGGCACCCTGTCCGGCGATGTCCTCGGTCTGGCCGACGTGAACCATGTATGCCGGGAGCGAGTCGAAGTCGCCGAGGCCCGAGTTGACGGTGATGATCCGGATTCCCTTGCGGGACGCCTTCCTCAGCGGGTCCTTCAGGGCGCTCGCGTCCGGAACCGACGTCGCGATGATCTTCGCTCCCGAGGCGATCGCGGCATTGATGCCCGAGACCTGCCTCGCGACGTTGTTGTTCGCGTACACCTGCGTGACGCTCACGCCGCGTCCCCTCAGGTCTCGCGCGGCCTGGTCGGCGCCCTTCTTGAACACCGACCAGAACGAGCCGGTATCGCCGTGCGTAACGATCGCGACCTTGATCTTGGCCGCCGTCGTTGCGCCGAACGCTGCTGAGGTCGGCCCGCCGAGCGCGGCCAGGCCGGCTGCGGCCAGGCCTCCCTTGACGAGGAGCCCGCGGCGCGAGAGGCCCGTCTCCTCGATCTCGAGAACTTCGTCGTTCATCGTGTCCCCTTTCCTTTGTCGGGCGTGACTCGAATGCTGCATTCTCAACCCGCGACGGGTTCTGCGCTAGTCACCTCCTCGATCGAGATCGGGCGCCGCTCGGCTCGTGAGCGGTCGGCTGCGAGTGCGACCCGGAGCGCGGCGCGTGCCTCGGCGAGCGTGCACCGGCTCTCGCCTCCGTCCCGCACCGCGTCGACGAACGCCGCGAGCTCGGCGCGGTAGGCGGGCTCGAAGCGTTCGAGAAAGTTCCGGTAGCCCGCTTGGGGAGGCTGCGCGGCGCCGGGCTCGACGGAGCGGATCGGGCTCCGGGAGTCGATGCCGACGGCGATGCTGTCGGTGGTGCCGAAGACTTCGAGCCGCACGTCGTAGCCGAGCGCGTCGTGGCGCGTCCCCGAGAGGATGCCGAGCGCGCCGCCGCCGAGCCGGAAGGTCGCAACGGCGGTGTCGACGTCGTCGTGGCGCTCGAACCAGGGTGTCTCGCGAACGGCGCCGTCCGCGTACACCTCGACGATCTCCTGGCCGCTCACATACCGCACCGCGTCGAAGTCGTGGATGTGGAGGTCGCGGAATATCCCGCCCGAGGCGGCGACGTACGCCTCGGGCGGCGGGACGGGATCGTGCGTCGCCGCGCGGACGAGGAGCAGGTTGCCCAGCGCCCCGCCCGCGACCGCGTCGCGCGCGGCGACGTAGCCCGCGTCGAAGCGGCGTTGAAAGCCGATCTGAACGAGGATTCCGGCCCGCTCGACCTCCGCCACGAGATCGTCCAGCGTCGCGATGTCGAGTGCGACCGGCTTCTCGCAGAAAGCAGGCAGGCCTGCCTCCGCGGCGAGACGCAGCATCGGCGCGTGCGCCGGCGTCGCAGTTGCGATCACGAACGCGTCGACGCCGGCCTCGACGAGGGCCTCGGGCGTGTCCAGCACCTCCGCGCCGGCCGCGCTCGCGATGTTGCGGGCGCGGGCGGGGTCGGCATCAACCAGCTTCACGGAGGAAACGCCCGCGAGCGACCGCAGCGTGCGGACGTGAAAGGCGCCGATCCTTCCGACTCCGACGACGCCCACATGGAGGCCTGCTGCCATTGAAGCGGTTACCGTAAGCGAATACGCAAGCCTTTGTCACACAGGAGCAGCGCTATCGTGCTACTCGTCGCGGCATGAAGCTCTCGGCGAGCCCGTTCACGAAACAACGAGGCGGTTGTCAATGAGCGAGGTGCCGATTCGAACGGTTCTTTGGACGTATGCCGAGCGCTGCGAGGTCGACCAACGAAATGGGACCCCCAGGTGTGGCGTCGGCGCCCGCCCGCCATCGGCGCTCGTTAGCTATCTGACATCATAGCATCTCCCAATTTGATGCTATGATGCGACTAGTGCGGACAACCGTCACGCTCGATCCTGAGCTGGCCGCGAAGCTGCGCTCGCTCGCTCGCGAGCGGGATGTCTCCTTCAAGGAAGCGCTCAACAGCGCGCTGCGGCGCGGCTTGGCGTCGGGCGCGCCGGCGTCCAAGCGGCCGTACCGGCTCGCGTCACGGCGACTCGGCCTGCGCCCGGGGATCGACCTCGAGCACGCCCTGCGCCTCGCCGGCGAGCTCGAGGACGCGGAGACGATCCGCAAGCTCGAGCTCCGCAAGTGAACCTCGTCGATGCGAACCTGCTGGTGTATGCAGTGGACGAGACTTCGCCGCACCACGCACGCGCGAAGCCTTGGCTCGAGCATCAGCTCTCAGGTTCGGAGACGCTCGGCTTCGCCTGGGCGGTTCTGCTCGCGTTCGTCCGGCTCGCCACAAACCCACGCCTGTTTGAGTCTCCGTTAACGGCCGACGAGGCGTTCGACCTCGTCGACTCGTGGCTCGCGCAGCCGAGCGCCACCGTCGTTCATCCAACCGATCGCCACAGCCGCCTCTTGCGCGAGCTGCTCGCACCCCTCGGGACTGCGGGCAACCTGACGACCGACGCGCATCTCGCCGCACTCTCGGTCGAGCACGGTGCCGCCCTGTGCTCGGGCGACAGCGACTTCGCGCGCTTCCCGCGCGTCCGCTGGATCAATCCACTCGCGCCGCCGCCGAGCGGTGCTCGCAGGCGCCCTCGTCCCTGAGAGTCAGCCCGTCTCCTGCGACCTCCGACGTGACAGCCGAAAGCGACGATCGACGACGATCGACGTGGATCGCTCTATTGATGCGGCTCTGCGACTTCTGGCCGACCTTGTCAGGGTTCTGGGCCCAGGGGGTCAGGTCTTGCGTTGCAACACCCGTCTTCTTGACGCCAAGTGGCCTCGCTGTCACGGATAGTCGCTCGCGGTCCCGCGTGACGGACTTGATCCGAGCGTTTGGCCCTGCCCGGCGGGAGCTGTTTCTGTTGCGCTGCAAGACCTGACCCCCTGCGCTTGAATCCTTCGGCAACACGGCGGCCGACGCGCTCGAGACACTTCTCAACGCGAGGAGCTCCATAGGCGGCTTGGCGTCCCTCGTGAGCCCCTATCCGCCGTGCGGAGAGGAGCCGTGGATCTGCACGAGGAACCAGCGGCCGTCGCGCTTCTCGCACACGATGCTCATCCGATACGAGTGCTTCTGCTCGTGATCTTCCGCCGCCGCGGTCTCCACGCCCTCCGCCAGGAGCCACGCGACCGCCCCGGCAGCAGAGATGTCACGGCGATCCCACGTCCAGGAATACGTGGTCGGTCCCCGGGCGTAGCGTTGAAGAAAGGCCTTTACGTCGTCCAGGCCGCGGAGGAGCGGCTTCTCGGAGGTGACCATCACGATGTCGGCATCCGGCGCAAAGAGCTGCATGACGGCTTCGGCATCCCGTGTGGCGAATCCTGAGCAGAGCCGCTCGAGGATGTCGAGTAACGCCGCCTCCGTCTGCGGATCCGCCCTCACGACCAGCCCATTCTCACTGTTCCCACGGACGCGCCTCCGCCCTCGGCCGGGCTTTCGTGCCCCGTGAGGCTCGCCGCTGCACAGCGGCCGGACCTCTTCGGTCGCAGCTACGAGCACCGGGCGGCTGGCTGCCCGGCTCGGTACAGAGACCCTCGCCACGAGCGGGCCACGAGAATTAGGCCGATTAGGCAACAATTTGCTTGGAATCGCGGGGTGCCGGCCTCCACGACGCGAGCCGATCGATCACTACCAGATGCGCTCCGAGCGGAGGCAGGGCGGAGGTAGCCTGCTCCGAGAGTCCACGCCGACGATCCCCGCTTCGATTGACACTGAGAGGTGTACTTGTGATCGAATCGCGGGCGTGCTGACGTTCGAAGAGGCGCTCGAGACGTGGGACGGGGAGTCGGTGGTCGTACACCGCGACCGGGAGAGCGGTGCATGGATCTTCGTCTGCCTCCATTCGACGCGCCTTGGTCCCGCGGGAGGCGGCACGCGGATGAAGGTCTACGGGACGCCGGCTGAGGCGCTGGAAGATGCAATGCGCCTTTCGGCCGCGATGACGCGGA
>JACCTQ010000293.1 GCA_013812265.1 Actinomycetota bacterium | reverse complement strand
CCGCGCCCTGCTCCGAATCCTGGTGGCACCGAGCTACTTCAGGCGCAGCACCCAGAGCCCGGTGTTCATGTCGCTGACGTAGATCAACCCGTCCCTGACCACGACGCCCCAGACTTGCGCCGTCTGCGAGAGGACAAACCGCTGTGACGGCTTGACCGGGTTGTGGCCGGCCGGCGGCACGAAGTAGCCGATCTCCGTCATCCTGCTCGGCACGCTGGCGTCGATGATGCGAAGGCCGTCGGAGTACCACGACGCGTACACGGTCGTCCCGACCACGACGGGGTTGTGGATCGTGTAGTCGCCCGCAGCGATGTCTCCGGTCGCCAGCGAGTTCTGCGTCTTGAAGACGCCGAGTTGCTTGGGCGAGCTTGCGTTGGAATAGTCGTACACCCGAAGGTAGCCCCAACCCTTCTCGATATCGGGACCAGAGTTCGGGCAAAAGTCCTCGTCGGCGGTGAACAAGCGCTCGGTTCGGTCGTCGTAGCTGGACGAGTGCGCGTCGCCGTCGGCGTTCGCCGCATACACCGTTCGGCCCTTGAACACAGGGTTGGTCGGAGTGGAGACGTCGAGCTTGATGAATCCCGAGTCCCAGTACGACAGGTAGACGCTCGTCCCGTCCTCGCTCGGCTCGGCGCCGTGCCCGTAGTTCGGGTCGGGGTCGCAGCCTTGCCCTGCCGTCCACGGGCCGCCTGCATCTTGGACGCCCCAACTCGAGACCTGCGTCGGCTGCGACGGGTCGGTGATGTCGATCATCCTGAAATCGCCGTGGCCGTTGACGTCACGGTATCTCGTCGTCGTCCCCGGATAGCGGCTCGTCGGCACCGTTGCATAGGCGTACGTGTGTCCATTCGCGTGCTTCTCGACCTCGAACTCGTGTACGCCGCGAGTGCAACACGCGGTCTCTAGGTAGCCAACCTCCTTTGGGTTGCTCGGGTCGGTCACGTTCCAGAGCATGAGCCCGCGCTCGGCGTTCGGGTCGCTACGCGAGCCGCCGCACCACTGAATTCCGGCGACCGCGATGTCGCGGCCGTCGTCCGCAGTGTAGACGACGACGTCCTCGGCGGACGTGCCCGCCGGGTTCTGCAGCGTCGCGACACGCGTGGCGCTCGAGGTGTCCACTTTGACCACAGCGATGCCGTTGTTCGGGTACTCGGGGCAGAAGCGGTTCTTCGACCCACTCGCCCAGTCCTGGAAGCCCCAGTGACCGATGTAGGCGTAGCCCTCGTGCGCCCAGACGTCCCCATTGAAACCGCGGTCGCCCAGCGAATCGTGAGCGACGATCTCGAGATTCGACGAGATCTGCAGCCCCTTCTGTCCACCGTCGTGCGTCTTGCCCGACTGCTCGAGGAAGTGCTTCTCTCCCTTCAGCAGCTCGTCCTCGTTCGACGCCGCGGTCAGCGCGACACCGGCGAATGCCAAAGCCAGAGCCACCACCCCCAGCGCGGAAAGCATCTTGTGCATTTTCCTCCCTCCGGAACAAGGGACGAGGCCCGGTTCGGGCGCTCGTTCTTTCCGTACGAGCCTACGACCCCGCACCTCTCGTCCCCCACAGCTTGTCGACGTAAGGGTACTCCCTCCTTTCGGGCGCCCTGGCCGCCACGCGGGAAGCGCACGTGGCGCAGCTCCGCGGCCCGCCCAGTCGGCCGGCTCGCCGTCGCACCGCGCCAGCGCGTCGCCGCCCAGGACGGAACGAGATCGCTGCGCTGGTCTCAATTGCATAAGAGACGCTTCGGCGCCTTGGTCTCCCAAGCCTCGGTGAGGAGGTCCGCGAGCATCTCGGCGTCGACGCGACGGAGATCCACGCGGACGGCCGTAAGGCGCTTGCCCCACCAAACCTCAGTACAGATCTCGGGCTCGCTGTGGACAGCGGTGAGGATGCCACCCCCGTCGAGCATCACGTTCAGGTGGTCCTCGTCCCACTGGGTAGCGAAGATCCTGCCGGCGACGCGAAAAGAGGGCCGACCGTGATGATCTTGCTCGACCGCCTCCCGCAGAGCGAGCGCGAGTTGTCGCGCCTGTTCTGGCGAAACCGTCAGTGGTGGCTCCGACCCGTCACGTCCACTTCAGGACGGTAGGTCTCGACACGCGTTGAATCCGAAAGCCCGCTAGAGCCATTCAAAGGCGCCCCTCCGCGTCGGCGAAGCGCATGAACGGAAAGAAATTCGGCCGCTGAGCAGTCATCTCGTCCTCCCTGATCGGACAGGATCCGATAGTACGACGCAGCCCGTTGTGAGCAGGGCGGTTAGCAACGCCGCTGGCGGGGAATGAGCTGGAAGGCATAAAGGGAGGACAGATGGATACATGGCTATGGGTGCTCATTGCGATCGCAGTTGTCGTCGTGCTCGTGCTCCTTCTCCTCGCCGTTCGAAGGAACACTGGTGCACGCCGACTGGAGAAGAAGCGTGGTGAAGCGAACGAGCTTCGGGAGGAAGCGCAGCAGCGCATGGGGGCTGCCGGGGAACGCGAAGCCGCGGCCAAGCAGGAGAGCGGACGCGCTCAACGGGAGCGGGAGGCAGCAGAAGACGCGCTGCGCCGTGCAGACGACGTCGATCCGGACGTCCCGGACACTTCGCGTTAACGAGAGCCTGCGGCGGCTGCGGACGCTCCCGAACAACGGCGCCGTCACGCGAGTCGACGCAGCCCACCGGCCAGGTTCGGTACGTCCGCATCGCTAGGCTCTGCGCGGCCCTCAGCCGGCGGTGACCGTGTAGAGCCACCATTCGCCCGGCACGCCCTTGAGCTCGTGGACGCCGCGCTCCTCGAACGCGATCTGGGAGCCTGCGACGAGATCCTTGACCGTGCTCGAGACGACGACTTCGCCGGCAGCGGCGAGCGCAGCCACGCGCGCGCCGATGTGAACTGCGATGCCGCTCAGATCGCCGTCGTGCTGCTCGCATTCACCCGTGTGCAGACCGGCCCGAATCGCCAGGCCAAGGGAGGTGGCCGCCTCGCGGATGGCCAGCGCGCAGCGGATTCCGCGCGCAGGCCCGTCGAACGCCGCGAGGAAGCCGTCGCCGGTGCGCTTCACCTCCGTGCCCCGAAAGCGATCGAGCGCGCGGCGAACGGCGTGATCGTGCTCGGCGAGAAGGTCACGCCAGCGCGCGTCGCCGAGCTCCGCCGCCCGCTCGGTGGAGGCAACGATGTCAGTAAACAGGATGGTTGCGAGCACGCGGTCGGGGTCCCGCGTGGAGCGGGCACCGGTCAGGAACTCCTCGACCTCATCGACGATCTCGTCGCTGTCGATCGCGACGAAGTGGTCGTCGCCTGCAAGCTCGACGAAACGCGCGCCGGGGATACGCTCGGCGATGTAGCGGCCCTCTTCCGACCGCGAGTCCAGGTCGCCCGCTCGATGCAGCACCAGCGTGGGAGCCTGGATCGTTCGCAGCACAGGCCGGACGTCGATCTGGCTGTTCATCAGCAGAAGATCCCTCGCAGCGCCCGGGCTCGCGGCCGCCCGCGCGCGCTTGTTCCACCAGCGCTTCATCGCCTCGTCGGCGTTAGGGGCCATAGCGCCGAGGTCGGATGCGACGCCCCATTCCCGCTCGATCTCGGCTATGTACGCCTCACGCTCCTCGGCCGTGTGACACCATGGGTAGTCCTCGTCCGGATCGCGCCGCTTCGCGTACGTGCCGTAGAGGGCGAGAGCGGACGTACGCACCGGGTACGTCGCCGCGAACAGCATGCACAGCGGCCCACCCTCGGAATAGCCGAAAAGGGCAGCACGCTCGCTGCCCACGGCGTCCATCACCGCCCTGACGTCGTCCATCCGCGTCTCCAGGTCGGGCAGCCCTCCAGGTCGATCGGATAGGCCTGTCCCGCGCTTGTCGAAGCGTATGAGGCGTGAGAACGACGCCAGTCGCTCGAGGAAGCGCGCCATCCGCGGCTCCTCCCAATCGTGTTCGAGATGCGACACGAAACCCGCGACGAGCACCAGATCGAGCGGCCCTTCGCCGGCTACCTGGTAGGCGATGTTCACGTCGCCGCTCTTCGCGTACCTCGTCTCCGGCTGCACACCCTGAGTTTCCTAGACTTTGAGCACGGCCGTCGCGCTCGCCGAGAGACGGGGCTTCTGATTGCAGACGACCGGGCCGAGACGGCGACGGGTCGAGCTTCCCTTCCCCGCACTCTGCCGGATTTTCGCCCGGCTTGGGCTCTCCCCGCAGATAACGAAAGGCCTGCTCTTGCAGGCCTTTCTTTGGTGGAGCTAGCCGGGCTCGAACCGGCGACCTCCTGGGTGCGATCCAGGCGCTCTCCCAGCTGAGCTATAGCCCCGCGCTCGGCTCAGTCTAGCGCGGCGCCGTGCCTACTCGGGCGCCGCGCCCTGGGGCTCCCAGCCGAGCAGCTCGCGCGCGTGCTCGAGGTCCCAGAAGCGGCGCGGGTTCGCCGAGACGCCGTAGACGATCGCGAAGCGAACGCCCTCGACGTCGAGGCAGCGCCCGATCAGCGACGCGCAGTCGCGCTGGCTCAGCCACACCGATCGCATGCGGTCGCCGGGCCGCCTCTCGGGGAGATCGCGCGGCGAGCCGGACGGCGCCGATGCGCAAGCAGAAGACGGACATTCCGTGCCGCTCGACGAAGAGGCGGCCCAGCGCCTCGCCGTAAGCCTTCGAGACGCCGTACAGGGAATCGGGACGGATCTCGGCGGTGTGGTCGTACACACGCCTGTCGTCGACTCCGTAGATCTCCGGCGCGCCGTCGACCTCGTACATGCCGACGACGTGGTTCGACGAGGCGAAGACGACGCGCGGGACACCTGCTCTCCGAGCGGCCTCGAAGACGTTGTACGTGCCGATCAGGTTGTTCGGCAGGATCTCCTCCCAGGGCGTCTCGACCGCCGGCGAGGCGGCCAGGTGCACGACCGCGTCGATGCCCACGAAGGCGGGCTCGATCGCCGCCAGGTCTGCAATGTCGGCAACGTGACTCGGAAAGCTCTGCGGCGTCAGCGTCAGGGCGATCAGCTCGTAGCGGCCACCCAGCTCTCGCCGGACGACCGATCCGATCAGCCCCTCGGCCCCCGTCACGAGCACACGTCGCTTCTCCGGCGAGCTCATCGCTGCACTTTCGCACAGCCCGGCGGCGCTGCCTCCCTACGATAGGCACGTGCGCGCGATCGTCCTCGACGAGCAGGGCCAGCCTCGGCTTGCGGATGTCGCCGATCCCGGAGGCGACGGCACGCTCGTGCGGGTGCGGGCCTGTGGTCTCTGCGGGTCCGACGTCGAGAAGTTTGGGCGCGCACCCCCCGGAACGGTGCTTGGCCACGAAGTGGCTGCCGAGACGACTGAC
>JACCTQ010000126.1 GCA_013812265.1 Actinomycetota bacterium | reverse complement strand
GGGCAAGCCACCAGCCTGCGGCTGTGTTCTCCTCAGCGACCCCCAGCGCGCTCAGCACGCCGAGCGCAGCCGCGACCGTGTAGGCGCCGATGGTGGCGTCCGTCAACGGTGGGTGCAGGGGATGACCGGGAAAGCCTTTCACCAGGTAGCTCAGCTTCACTGGCGTCTCCTTCGCAGCTGGAATTTCGAATCACTCATCTAGGGCATGATCATGTCAGTGCGAATACTGCTCTGGCACGGTTACCTTCTCTCCGGCACGGGGTCGAATATCTACACGCAGGCGCTGGCACGCGAGTGGAGCCGGGCCGGCCACGAGGTGGTCGTCGTCTGCCAGGAGCCGCATCCCGAGCACTTCGACCTCGCCGGCGCAGAGGTCATTCGACCCGACATCGGGCGTCTGTTGCCCGTCTTCGTGGTCGACCGGTACGAAGGCCTCGAGCCCCGGCTCCTGATCGATATGACACTCGACGAGCGCGATCGCTACGTCGAGGCCAACGCCAGGGCGCTGCGGGAGCTGCTCCCGGCGGATCTCGTGTTCGCGAACCACGTCCTCCTCGGGGCGCCTGTGGGAGCCGCGAGCGGCGCGCGCTTCGCGGTAAAGGCGCACGGATCCGAGCTCGAATACGCGATCCGGCGGAGCCCCGAGCTGGCGGAATGGGGAAGGCAAACGCTTACACGTGCCGAGGCCGTCTTCGTCGGATCGGGCCATATTCGCGAGGTGCTCGAAGATGTCGTGGGTCATGTCGACCGGGTGTACGAGGTACCGCCCGGCGTGGATGTGAACGACTTCGCGCCCGCTCTGCGACCCGAGGCCCTGTCGCGGCTGCTCGAGGAAGCGCGCAGGGATCGGCCGAACCCCGCCAACGCGAACGAGCGCCTTCCGGACGATGGGAACGCCGAGCGGCTCGAGCAGTTCTTCGGTGAAGACGGGCCCGTCATCCTCTACTTCGGAAAGCTGCTCTACAACAAGGGCGTCCACGTTCTGCTGGAGGCGCTCCGCGGGCTCGAGGCCCGCGCGCTCGTGGTGGGGTTCGGCGACTATCGTGACGAGCTGGAAGCGATCGCGCCGCCGAACGTGCTCTTCACCGGGCCGTTCGAGCACCGCCACCTCGTGCACGCGGTTCCGCTGGCCGACGTGACGGTGGTACCGTCGATCTTTCCCGAGGCATTCGGCATGGTGGCGGCCGAGGCCGCGGCCGGTGGCTCGCTACCGCTCGTCGCCCGTCACTCGGGGCTGGCCGAGGTCGCCGCCGGGCTGGAGTCCGAATACCCGCTCGAGCATCGCGGGCTCGTGAGCTTCGAGACCGGCAACACGCTCGACCTCGCGGACAAGCTTCGTCGTCTGCTTGCGCTGTCGCCCGGCGAGCGATTGCGCCTTGCACAGGCGGCCCGGCACGCGGTCGTCGAGCGGTGGTCGTGGGCGAGCGTGGCCGAACGACTGCTCGACCCGCTGCGTCCCGCCGCCTGACGGTGTAGGCGCTTCAATTAACGTAGTGAGCGATGGGCGACACCCAGCGCCTCGCTCCCGACGAGCAGATTCGCTTTGCGCGGGACGCATTCGAGTCAGGGAAGGACTTCACGGTCGCGGTCGAAGAGGAGTTCGCGCTCCTCGATCCGGACTCTCTGTCGCTCGTGAACCGGTTCGAGGAGATCGAGCCGGCGGCACGGGGCACCGCGCTCGAAGAGCATCTCGTCGGCGAGCTGATCTCGTCGGAGGTGGAGGTGCGGACGGGCCGCTGCGAGACATTTACCGAAGCCGTGGACAAAGTGAGCGAGCGGCGCTCGCAGCTCGCTGAGCTCACGGATCCCCTCGGCATCGCGCTGGGCGCCACCGGGACGCACCCGTGGAGCCCATGGCAGGAGCAGCGGATCATCGACACGCCGCACTACCGGCGAAACGACGAGCTTCTCCGTTACGTCGTATGGCGTAACAACAGCTTCGGCCTGCACGTCCACGTCGGAATCCGGGGAGCCGACCGCGCGATAGCGGTGTGCAACGGCCTGCGGAGCTTCCTTCCAGAGCTCCTCGCCTTGTCTGCGAGCTCGCCGTTCGTCGAGAGCGTCTACACACATCTCCACTCGGCGCGTACGCAGATCTTCACCCGCATGTTTCCGCGCTGCGGTGTCCCCGACGCGTTCGCGACGTGGGACGAATACGAGCGCTACGTGCGCTTTCTCTACGAGACCGGCTCGATCACCGAGCACACGCAGCTGTGGTGGAGCGTGCGACCTCACCTGGCCTTCCCGACTGTGGAGATCCGCATCTGTGACGCTCAACCGGACCTCGGCGATGCGCGCTCGCTGGCCGCGTTCGCTTACTCCCTCGTCGCGCGCATCGCGAGGGCGCTCGACGAGGGCGAGCCGATCCGCGACCAGCCCCATCGCGTGATCGAGGAGAACTTCTGGCGAGCGATCCGGCACGGGCTGACGGGGGAGCTGATCGATCTCGGTACCGGCCGCGTCCTTCCGGCTCGAGCGCGGCTCGAGCAGGTCGTGGAATGGGTGCTGCCGGTTGCGGAGGAGCTCGGTGCGGCTCCGTACCTCTCCGTTCCGGCACGGAACGCCGCCGAACGCCAGATCGCGCGTTACGAAGAGGGTGCGACGATCGAGGAGATATACGGCGAGCAGGTGCGACCCCGGGAGCGTGTGGGTGGGCCACGGTAGCCCCGACGAGCGCGAGCTCATGCAGCAGGTGGAGGCCGAGCTCAAGCGGCTGAAAGTCTCCGATCTCCTCGTTCAGACGCTCTACACAGTGTCTTCACTCGGCTATCGGCGCCTTGGCGCCGAGGATCGCGACCTCGAGCAGGCGCGGCTCGCCATCGAGGCTCTGCGCGGGCTGGTTCCCGTGCTGAGTGGTTCGGTGCCGGACGAGGTCGTGCGCGATTTCAACCAGGTGACGGCCAACATGCAGCTCGCATACGTCGCTGCAGTCAGAGACGCGCCGACGGCAAGTGGCTCAGAGTCACAAGCTTCTCCGGCCGGGGACGAACAGCCGCAAGCCGCTCCCAGCGACGCCGGCGCTCCAAGCGGAACGCCCGCCGGGGCAAGTGGCTCAGAGCAACAATCTCCTCAGGTCGTGGACGAAGAGTCGAACGGCGCTGCCAGCGACCCCAGCGGTCAGGACGAAGGGCCGACCGAGGCAAGTGGCTCAGAGCCACAAGCCTCCTCACGGCCCGCCGGCGAGGCGCCGAGCGACGATGGCTGAGGCGGAGATAGGGGTCTTCGGTGGCTCCGGCTTCTACTCGTTCCTCGAAGCGAGCGAGGACGTGGAGCTCGAAACGCCCTTCGGAAAGCCGTCAGCCCCGTTCATCATCGGGGAGATCGGGGGGAAGCGAGTGGCCTTTCTCCCGCGCCACGGCCGGGAACACGAGCTTCCGCCGCACCGCATTCCCTACCGTGCGAACGTCTGGGCCATGCGCGAGCTCGGCGTACGACGGATCATCGGCCCGAACGCCTCCGGGGCGCTGAAGGCGGAGCTCGAGTTGGGCGAGTTCGTCGTGTGCGATCAGTTCGTCGACCGGACGAGCGGGCGGGCGGACACCTTCTACGACGGCCCCGAGACGACCCACGTGTCCGCCGCCGATCCCTACTGCCCCGACCTGCGTGGACTGCTCCTTCAGACCGCCTCGGAGCTCGCCATCCCGGCCCGGGACGGCGGCACGGTCGTAACGATCCAAGGCCCGCGTTTCTCGACCCGCGCCGAGTCCGGGTGGTTCCAACAGATGGGCTGGGATGTCATCAACATGACCGCGTACCCCGAGGGTTATCTCGCTCGCGAGCTCGAGCTCTGCTACGCCAACATCTCGATGGTCACGGATCATGACATCGGAGTGAAGGGGGACGAGCCTGTTTCCCACGAGACTGTCGTGCAGGTGTTCCAGCAGAACAACGAGCGCCTGCGCGAGCTCCTGTTCGCGGTGATACCGAAGATTGGCCAACAACCTGATGATGTTTGCGCGACGGCCCTCTGCGGTGCTCGGATCTAGAGCCTTGCGAGGGCGTCGCAGACCTCGAGTGCTGTGACGAGTAGTTGCAAAGAGGGCGGTTCCCGACGGCAACACTCCGGTTTGTTTTGCGGCCGGAGATTGTGATACAAACCTCCGCGCGCCGAGACTGCTCGGCGCTGACTTTGTGACAGTGCTCTGATGGAGTTCTTCCAGGATCATCCCGTCCTCTTTGCGCTCGTTTGCGCGGCGATCGCGGTCGCCTACGGCATCGGCCTGAGCGTCTGGCTGCTCGCCCGACCCGCGGGCAGCGAGCGCATGCAGGAGATCGCCCGCGCGGTTCAAGAGGGCGCGGCCGCGTACCTGCGGCGCCAGTACCTGACCATCGCGGCGGTCTCGGTCGTCCCCTTCCTGCTGCTCGGCTTCTACGACGAGCTCGGCTGGGGCACGGCCATCGGGTTCCTGATCGGCGCTAGCTTCTCGGCCGCGGCCGGCTTCATCGGCATGTTCGTCGCTGTTCGCTCGAACGTCCGAACGGCGGAGGCCGCGAAATCGGGCCTCAAGCCCGCCCTCAACGTCGCCTTCCGCGCCGGCTCGGTGACGGGCCTGCTCGTGGTCGGACTCGGCCTGCTCGGCGTCGCCGGCTACTACTGGGTGCTCACGGACTTGCTCGGCAACTCCGTCGACTCGGCCGTGGACGACCTCGTGGGACTCGCCTTCGGCGGCTCGCTGATCTCCGTCTTCGCGCGTCTCGGCGGCGGGATCTTCACCAAGGCGGCTGACATCGGTGCCGACCTGGTCGGGAAGCTCGAGGCGGGAATCCCAGAGGACGATCCTCGCAACCCTGCCGTGATCGCCGACAACGTGGGCGACAACGTCGGCGACTGCGCAGGTATGGCCGCCGACCTGTTCGAGACCTACGCCGTGACGGCCGTGGCGGTGATGCTTCTGGCGTCCACGAGGTTCCCCTCCGCCGACATCGTCACCTACCCGCTCGTGATCGGCGGCATCTCGATTCTCTCCTCGGTGATCGGGACGTTCTTCGCGCGTGTCGGGCGCGGCGGCTCGATCATGAACGCGCTCTACAAGTCCGTGCTCGTGGCCACGTTGCTGTCGGCGATCGGGTTCATCCCCATCACGCTCGCCTTCGACTCCGGCACCTTCAGCTTCTGGGAGCTGTACGGAGCGGGCCTCGTCGGCCTCGCCGTCACGTTCCTGCTCGTTGCGATCACCGAGTACTACACGGGCACGCGCTGGGGCCCGGTGAAGTCCATCTCGGGCGCCTCGCGTACCGGGCATGCCACGAACATCATCGAGGGCCTCGCGATCGGTATGCAGGCGACCGCCGCGCCAGTGATCGTCATCGCAGCGGGGATTCTCGTCGCCAACGGCATCGCCGGCCTCTTCGGCATCGCGATCGCCGTCATGGCCCAGCTCTCGATGACCGGTCTGATCGTGGCGCTCGACGCCTACGGCCCCGTGACGGACAATGCGGGCGGCATCGCGGAGATGGCCGACCTGGACGAGTCAGTGCGGGCGATCACGGATCCGCTCGACGCCGTCGGCAACACGACGAAGGCGGTCACGAAGGGCTACGCCATCGGCTCGGCCGCGCTCGCGGCGCTCGTTCTTTTCGACAGCTACACCGAAGGGCTGAACGGGGAAGGCCTTACGACCAGCTTCAGGCTGGACGACGCGTGGGTGATCGCCGGTCTCTTCGTCGGCGGCCTCATGCCGTTCCTCTTCGCCTCGCTGGCCATGCAGGCGGTGGGGCAGGTGGGCGGCCAGGTGGTGACCGAGGTGCGGCGCCAGTTCCGCGAGATTCCAGGCATCCTCGAGGGAACCGGGCGACCGGATTACACTCGCGCCGTCGACATCGTCACGCGCTCGGCCATTCGGCGCATGCTCGCGCCGGCGCTCATCCCGGTCGCCTTCCCGATCATCGTCGGGATCATCAGCGAGAAGATGCTCGGTGGTCTTCTCATCGGCACGATCGTCACCGGCCTTTTCCTCGCGATCGCGATGACCTCCGGCGGCGGCGCGTGGGACAACGCGAAGAAGCTGATCGAGGACGGCGCTTTCGGGGGCAAGGGCTCAGATGCCCACGCCGCCTCGGTCACCGGCGACACGGTCGGCGACCCCTACAAGGACACCGCCGGGCCGGCGATCAACCCGATGATCAAGATTGCGAACGTGGTCGCGATTCTCATCATCCCGCTGATCGTCTCGATCCACAGCTGAATTTCGCAGAAAGTGCTTCGCACTTTCTGCGACGGAACACCGGCGCAGTGGTGCCACCGCCGCAGCTGGCCTCTCGCCGAGCCAAGCTCGGCTTCGGCGGCCGCCCGTAGCGAGCCAAGAGCGTGTCGATCCCCAGGGTCGCACCGCTTGGTTTGCGCTCGTGGATCGCCCTGCTATGCCGGCGGAGCCGAGCTCGTCTCGGCGGGAGCCTCACTGCGAGCCGCCTTGCCAGGCCATTAAGAACTCGTTTCAAAACGAAGCCTTGTGCCGTCGGGCCGCGCTGGACGACGCCATGCCGCGTCCTCGGTCGCTTACATGTGCCTGCACATGCGCGCTCCCTGCGTCCTTGCCTGACGCCGCCCAGCGCACCCCGACGACGAAGCGTCATTCTGAAACGAGTTCTTAGGAGCGGCGCATGAGCGAGCGCGACAACGACATCGAGTTCGATTTCTTCGACGAGCCGGCGACCCAGGAGGCGGCCGGACGCGGTGCCCGCGCCCGGCGCGGGCCGCGTCGGCCCGTGCGCCCGCCTGCGGGCATCACGCCCATCCTCCGCCTGGTCGGCCTGATCGCGTTTGCCATTCTCCTCATCGTCCTGCTCGTGTTCTGGGTGCAGAGCTGCCGGGGGGCGAGCAAGAAGAGCGGCTACGAGGACTACATGGAGGAGGTACGTACCGTCGCCGGCGACTCGCAGCGGCTCGGCGGGGAGCTGAATAGCCTCATCACGACGCGGGGCATCAAGCAGGCCGATCTTGAGCAGCAGCTGAACGGGCTCGCGCAACAGCAGCAGCAGATCGCGAACGCGGCGCAGGCGATCAAGGCACCGGGCCGGTTGCGGGGGCCGCAGCAGCATGTCGTGGAGGCCATGCGGTTCCGGTTCAGCGGACTGAGAGGCCTCGAGGCGGCGTTCCGGGAGAGCGCGAAGACGAAGAACGGCAACATTGCCGGCGCCAGGCTCGCGGCACAGGCAAGGCGTCTGGATGCGAGCGACGTGATCTGGGACGATCTCTTCAAGGAGCCTTCGATCCAGGAGTTGCGGCGCCAGGGGATCGGCGGCGTGCGAGTGCCGGACTCCAACTTCGTCCGTAATCCCGATCTGCCGAGCCCGCGCTCGATGAAGGAGATCTGGCAGCGGATCCAGGGGGCTCGCACGGGCGTCGCCACCACCGGCGGTGTGCACGGCAACGGCATCGTGCGCGTGCGCGTGCTTCCCTCGGGACAGGAGCTGTCGACCACGGAGGACACGACCATCGTCGCCACCACCGAGCTCGCGTTCGAAGTCGTCGTCGAGAACTCGGGGTCCTCACAGGAGGTTCGAGTTCCCGTGACTCTGACGATTCAGAAGAGCCCCACGCCGATCGAGAAGCGCCAGGTAATCAGCTTGATCAATCCGGGTGAGACGCAGACCGTCACCTTCCGCAACATCGGCCAGCCACCGTTCGGCCCGCGCACGCCCGTTCGCGTGGAGGTCAGACCTGTGCCGCAGGAGAAGAACAAGGCGAACAACACCGCCGAGTACAACGTCTTCTTCACCGTCGAATAAGACGGGGGAAACCATGGATCACGGGGGAAACCATGTTTCCCCCGTTCGCCCCCTTCTTCTTGGCTCGCCGAGACGCGCGTCCGCGAGGCTCCCGGCGGGCAAGCCCGCCTCCGCCGGCCACTCGCCGGGAGACCTAGATAGCCGATTTCTTCGATGTCTGGGGCGAGCAGTAGCAGCAAGAAGAGCCACCACTGATATCCCGCGCGTCGAAGTAGACGACGGCGGCTCTCTCGATCCGAAGAAACACGGATGGCAGACGATTCAGCATGGGCGAAGCCTAAGCAAGAGCCGTTCGCTATCGGGCCGCAATAGGATCCACGCTTCGTGGACGTCTCCGGGACAACGGCGGCTTGGTTGGGGGTTGGGGCGGGTGTCCTTGCGCTCGCTTCACTTGTGCTGGCCTTCATGGCCTGGCGGGCGCTTCGGCGCGTGCGCGCTTCCCAGCTCGTCCTGCTCGGTGGTGGGAAGGCCGATCTGGTCGACTTCGCCGTGTCGCTACAGGGGCGGATCGACGATCTTCACCGGGCCGTGGACGAAGTTGCGGCCGGTCTCACGCGCGTCGACCGGCGCGTTGACGGATCGCTGTCGAACACGTCCATCGTCCGCTACGACGCCTACACCGATACGGGGGGCCACCAGTCCGCTTCGCTCGCGTTCCTCGACGCGGCGAGGTCGGGAGTCGTCGTCAGCGCGATCCAGGGTCGCGACTACGCGCGCATCTACATGAAGGAGCTGGATCGCGGCAAGGCGTCGGTCGCTCTCTCGCCCGAGGAGCTGGAAGCGGTCGAGCGCGCTATGGCCCGCTGAGTCACGGGGAAACCATGTTTCCCCCCGTGCGCCCCCTTCTTCTTGGCTCGCCGAGACGCGCGTCCGCGAGGCTCCTGGCGGGCAAGCCCGCCTCCGCCGGCGACTCGCCCGAGACCTACAAGGAGGAGCGTGTCCGCCGGGCC
Source organism: Actinomycetota bacterium (assembly GCA_013812265.1). Lineage (GTDB taxonomy): Bacteria > Actinomycetota > Thermoleophilia > Gaiellales > Gaiellaceae > JACCTQ01. The sequence goes on along the minus strand of JACCTQ010000126.1, from coordinate 2,885 downwards.
GGTGGCCGGCTACGGGCCCCCAGGCAAATCCGTCGGGCCGGGTGGATAAGAGCTCTCGTACGCCTGTCGCTCCATCTCGGGCGCGTGCGTTTTCGCCTTCGCGTGTGCTTCGGCGGCGGGGTCGTCCTCGCGGTTCCGACGGAGCGCACCGAGCCGCTCGCGAAGTTTCCGTAGCAGCGTCATCGCGACAAGGTAGTCAGGCTGCCTAGAGAACCGTCGGGCCCGACTGGTCGCGCGGACGCGAGTTCTCCAGAACCTCGCGCTTCATCTCTTCCCGCTCGGTCTCCATCTTCCGCTCCCACGCAGGATCGCGCTCTCCCGTGGACCGTCGGAGCGAGCGGATTTTTTCGCGGATCTTCTGTATCACCGGCATGGCGAAATTCTAACTCCTGTCGCGTGTCGAGACAAAAGGCCCTATCCCACCCAGCGCGCGGGAACCACGGGGTTTCCCGCGGGTGGGTGTCCCGGCGAACCGCCGGCGGAGCCCGGCTCTGCCGGGCGGGAGCCGAACGACGAACCGGGAGACGCTGCGGCGGAGGAGGGGGCACACGGGTGAACCAGGGGTTCCCCCGTGAGTGGTGAGGTACATTCTTCGGTGTGCAGCAGGTTCTCGTGCTGAATGCGAGCTACGAGCCGCTGAATGTCTGCTCGCTTCGCCGGGCCTATGTGCTCGTGTTCAAAGGAAAGGCCGAGGTGATCGAGGAGCTGGAGCAGCCGCTCCGGTCGGCGAGCGACACCTATCCCCGCCCGCACGTCATACGCCTCGTCACCTACATCCGCGTGCCCCGGGCGATCCAGCGGAAGATCTCGCGGCGCGCTCTATTCGCTCGGGACGGTTGGAGGTGCGTCTACTGCGGCGATCGGTACGGGCGCCTGACGCTCGACCACGTCGTTCCTCGCAGCCGGGGCGGCGACTCGGTATGGGAGAACGTCGTCACCTCGTGCGCTCCCTGCAACCTGCGCAAGGGCAATCGCCTACTCGAGGAGATTCACATGAGCCTCGCGTTCCCCCCGAGGCCGCCGACGCCTGTGCTCTTCATCAAGCTCGCCGCACCGACGATTCCCACCCGCTGGCAGCCCTATCTGGGTCACTTCGGCTCGGCCACGGCCGCGGCTTAGAGCTTCTAACAGAATGACGCTTCGTCGTCGGCGCGGCCTGACGGCACAAGGCTTCGTTTTGTTAGGAGCTCTTGAAGGCGCTGGACCCGGCTACCCTCGTCCGCTCGCGCGCTGGGCAGGCGGACGTTCGTAAGGATTTTGGGAGAGCTCTTGTCTGCGGGCCAGACAGGACGTACCTTGTTCTCGATGCGCACTTGGAGGCGGAGAACTTTGCATCTTGCGGCCGCCGCCCTCGCACTCGTGGCGGTGCTCGCGCTTCCGGCGAGCGCGGCGGAGAGCGGCGACGATGGGAAGATCACCGTCACGAGCCGAGGCTCGGTGAGCACGGTTCCCGTTGAGGCTGAGTGGTCGTTCGGCGTCTACAGCGAGGGGAAGACCGCAGGAGCAGCCCTGCGGATGAATTCCAGCGCCACGTCCCGTGTGATCGCCGCATTGAAGACTGAGGGCGTCGACCCCTCCGATCTGCGCACGGAGCAGGTGTACCTTGCTCCACGGTGGAGCAATGGGACGCTAGCTGGGTACAGCGCGTCCAACAGCGTCCGCGTGACAGCCGGGTGGGAGAAGGCGGCCTCGCTCATCGATATGGCCGTCACAGCCGGTGCCAACCGCGTCTACGGGCCGCTGCTCACGCGTGAGCAGAGCGACGATCTCTATCAGCGTGCTCTCGCGAACGCGGTAGAGAAGGCACGCGAGAAAGCCCGTGGCATCGCACAAAGTGCCGGTCTGACACTGGGACGCCCGCTCGTGATCTCGGAGATCGCCGCCGGCGGCTACGTCCCGTACGCGTACGGTGTCACGGCGTCGTCGTCTACTCCCCCGGGAGTTCCGGAGCAAGCGCGTGCTCCCCTCGAGCCGGGTCAGCGAGAAGTTCAGGCGACGGTCACGGTCACCTTCGCCGCATCGTAGAAGGTCCCGAAGGTTCCAGTTTGAAGCCCGCCGGCTCCGGCTGCTAGAGTGGCGGGCGGCATGCTCCTCTTCGGCTGAGAACCCACGTTCGCGGTACGCGCCCCGTCGAGGGTTGCGTACCCATCTCTCGGCCGACCCTTCAGGAGCATCCGCATGTCGAACCAAGCAGCAGCCACGATGACGAGCAGTGACGAGGCGCCTCGCGCCCTTGTGCCCGTGCCCGCTGTCGAGGTCGACGGGCTGCGCAAGGAATTCATTCGGCGCAAGAAGCGCTTCGGCGGCATCCCCGGGCGCGGGCGTCGTGTGGCGGCGATCAAGGGCCTGTCGTTCACGATGCAGCGGGGCGAGACCGTCGCCATTCTGGGCCAGAACGGCTCGGGGAAGTCGACGCTCGTCCGCCTGCTCGCGACGCTGCTCCTGCACGACGGCGGCGATGCCCACATCTTCGGCCACGACGTCTTCAAGGACCCACGCGCCGTGCGCCGCCTCGTCAACCGCGTGTCGGTCGAGGCCTCGTTCTTCAAGAAGATGTCCTCGACCGAAAACCTGAGCTACGCAGCGCGCTTCTACGGCATTCCCGCCTCGGAGACCCGCAAGCAGATCCCCGAGATTCTCGCGCGGGTGGGCTTTCCGGCCAAGCGGCGGTCCGAGCCGATGGAGGCGCTGTCGCGAGGCATGCAGCAGAAGGTCGCTCTCGCGCGGGCCCTGCTGACGGCTCCGGTCCTGCTGCTGCTCGACGAGCCGACCACGGGTCTCGATCCCCGCTCGAAGCTCGAGGTGCAGAACTTCATCCGCGAGATCCGCCAGACGCACGACTCGACGATCCTGCTCTGCACGCACGACCTGGCCGAGGCCGAGAT
>JACCTQ010000087.1 GCA_013812265.1 Actinomycetota bacterium | reverse complement strand
GCGGTCGGCGGGGAGGCGCGCGCGTACCCGCTCGCGATCCTCATGTGGCACGAGATCGCGAATGACGTCCTCGGCCAGGTCCCGGTCGTCGTGACATTCTGCCCGCTGTGCAACACCGCGCTCGTCTTCGAGCGGGAGCTGGACGGCACGGTGCACGACTTCGGGACCACCGGGAACCTCCGCTTTAGCGACCTCGTGATGTACGACCGCCAGACCGAGAGTTGGTGGCAGCAGGCGACGGGTCAGGCCATCGTCGGCGAGCTCACGGGCGCGAAGCTCACGTTCCTGCCGGCCCAGATCGTCTCGCTCGCCGACTTCGAGCAGGCCCACCCGGACGGCGACGTCCTGAACCGAGACACCGGCATCTCGCGCGACTACGGTCAGAACCCGTACGTCGGCTACGACACCGTCGACCAGAATCCCTTCCTTTTCGAGGGTGAGCTCGACGGCCGGCTGCCCCCGAAGGAGCGGGTGGTGACGGTGGGGCAGGAGAGCGAGGCCGTCGCCTTTCCGTACTCCGAACTCCGGAAGGACGGCGTGGCGACGGCCACCGTCGGCGGCGAGGAAATCGTCGTCTTCTGGACGCCGGGCACGGTCTCCGCCCTGGACGGCCCGAACATCGACGAGAGCAAGGACATCGGCGCCACCGGCGTCTTCCGGCCGGAGGTGGACGGCCGCCGGTTGACGTTCGCGCGCGACGCCGACGAGGCCGCTCCGATACGCGACCGGGAGACCGGTTCGACGTGGACGATCGCGGGAGCGGCCATCGACGGCGAGCTCAGTGGATCACAGCTCGAGCCGGTGGTCCACGGGGACCACTTCTGGTTCGCCTGGGCGGCATTCGCCCCCGAGACGACCATCTGGCCGGGCGAGTAGCGCCAGGTCGGGCCCCCGCGACCGATCGACGAAAGCGCGTGGGAAGCCGGCCGTGCTAGCCGACGTAGGCCCCCTCCTCGTAGCACCAGATGAATCCGTTCGGAGCCGGCATCTGGTAGATCACGGAGCTCCGCCAGCAGCCCCTGATAGGCGGCCTGGGCTGGAAGAATGCCACCCGGCAGGAGGACGATCGACCACGGGTGTTGACGTGCCATGAAACCTTGGCGCCTCGAGGGAGTCGGCCGAATGCTCCCAGTGTCATCCGCGGCAAGGCGGCCCGCAAGGAGGAAGCTAGTTGGGGCGATGTAGCGCCGGTCACGCGAGTGGCGGCCTCGTGTCCGGCCGCGCGCTGATCGAGACGGGGGCCGACGCGATCACTCGATGGATCGCTCGCCTCTACTTCGAGGTCAGCTACCGGGTGCTGGCGGGAACAGCCGGCCGTGAGTTCCTCCATGCCGCCAGTGATCGGGACGAGCCGGCCGTCCATGGCTATGCGACGGCACTCGATATCCAGGCACTCGTCGAGGCGCTTCACCCGCTACGCGGTGAGACGCTCCTCGATCTCGGCTGTGGCAACGGCGAAGTAGCGATTACGATCCATCGGAGGACGGGGTGCCGGGTCATCGGCATCGACGCCGCTCGTCGTGCGGTGACCGAGGCGAGGCGGCGGGCCGCCAACGTCGGCGTGCAACGATCGGTTCGTTTCCTGGTGGGCGATCTCGGCTCGCCTCCGACCGGGGCGTCCGCCGCATACGCCCTCGACTCGCTGATGTTCGCGAGGAGGCCCGCGCACGTGCTCGCCTCGGTGTCCCACTCGCTCGAGCCGCCCGGCCGCGTCTTCGTGACATTTGTCGATCACCGTGGCCTCGACCGTCGGGCGTTCGCGCGCCTCATCGAGGGCACCGAGCTGCGGCTCGAGTCGCTCGACGACGTCACCCCGGAGCTTGACGCCCGGAGCCGGAAACGCGCGTCGGTCGCCAGGCGCACGATCCGGGCGCGGCGATCACCGGCTGGTGGGCTCGGACTGCTTCTCGTCCTTGCGGAGGAAACGGCCGTGATGCAGCTGATCCGACGCGGGCGACTTCGGCGGTGGCGGTTCACCACGATCCGGGCTGACACCTCGTCGAGCCCGAGTTGACGCCGCTTGAATGCCGGTGACGTGGCTTACGGCCATCGCCGGCGGACGGGCTACCGTATCGGCATGCCGTGCGCCAGATCCGGGGACGATGCCGCTTCTCGCAGGGGTGGCGCCCGGTGAAAGTGGTGACGATCGGGCCGGTCTCCACGACGATCGCGGCGCCGGCCCCGCTCGTGTACCAGATGCTGTCGACGATCGGACAGGGAACCGGGCACGACGGCGAGCGCGCCGAGGTGCTGGAGCGTGACGGCGATCAGCTCGTCTGTGACTTCTGGACGAGGGTCACCCTCCCTGGCGGCATCGATCGGCTCGTCCGGACGCGCGAGCGCGTGGCGCTCCGCCCACCGAACCGGGTGGAGTACGAGCACCTGGACGGTCCCGTCCGGGGACTGCGCGAATCCATCACCGTCACCTCGAAGCCGGGCGGTGGAACGCATCTGACCTACGTCGGATCATACGAGCCACGAGGCATGCTCGATCACCTTCGCGCCCGCCTCCTTGCCCGCCCGGCAATCGGACGGGTCATGCAGCAGCACTTCGATGATGTCCGCACTCGAGCGGAGGCTCGAGCTGCGCGGAGCCGCGTCTTTCGCGAGGACGCCTCGCTCAGCCCGCCTCCCTAGCGGCGATCTTCGCGACGCGCGCGGCGTGCCGGCCACCCCTCCCGCCGCGCGAGCCCCTCACACGGCGCGGGCAACGACGGCGCGATAGCCGATCCGACGCTCATCCACCAGCTGCCGGATGCCCTCGAAGACGGCGGTGACACTGCCCGGCTCGCGAAGCTGGTCGAGTTTCACTCCAAAGGCCTCCAGCCGCTCAGCGTGGCCGGCGACACGGGCGATTGCGCCAAGGAGGCCAACGCGCGCCTCGAGCCGGTCGATCAGGGACGACACGCCCTCCGACTCGTCCCAGCCACGCACAACGCGGTACCCGGCCGAAGGAAGCAGTTTGTCGAGCTCGCCGGGCCGCCACGCCCCCGTCAGGCACAGGACGCTCGCGAGTGGCTCGGGAATGGTCACGGTTTCGCTGACCGTGACGTCGCTGAGCAGCAGCGCCCCGCCATCCTCGGCTACCCGCCGAAGCTCGGCCAGCCCGTCGCGTTTCGAGGTCGTCGAGAGGACGCACTCGGCGAGGACGGCGGCGAATGCGCCGCTCGGATACGGCAGGTCGACGACCGAGGCGTCCCGGAAGCAGATCCGGGCGCCGACACCCTCGGCGAGGACCGCCGCGCGGTGGAGAGCCGACGCGCTGACGTCGCAGGCGTCCACGGCCAGACCGAACTCGAGGGCGCCGACACGCGCGCTCGCCCCGAGGCCACACCCGGCGTCGAGCAGGTGGGCGCCGGGCGGAAGGCGGACCTCGGCGAGAAGGCGGCGAGTCGTGGCGAGTCCGCCGGGGTGGAGCGACTGGCCGGCGATGAGCTCGACGAGCGGGTGTCCGTAGAGACCCGCACAACACGCCGCGAGCGCTGACGTCGTGAGCGTCACAGATCCACGCCGGTCATTGGGACACGGTTGCGGGCAAGGTGACGGGGAGTTCCCTGCCGCGCCGGCGTGCCGCCAGCCGCGCCCGGGTCTCCTCGCGGTAGCCCACGGTGTTGTACGTGCAGAACGGGATCATCCGGCCGTCGTCCTGGAGGATGCCGATGCAGCACTTCATCGCCTTCTTGACGTCGAACGTCCACGGATCGAGGAAGTCGCGCAGCTGGACCATGAACACCCGGCGGGCCAGGTCGGTCAGCGCCGGCAGGTCGATGTCGCACGCTGCGCAGGCGAAGCGATCCGCGGTCGGCTCACCGGGCACCGAACCGGCCGACCAGAGACCCTCAAGCGCGTGAAGGATCTCCCGGTCGACCGCCGGCAACGCCCGGTTGGTGATGTAGTCGAGGTACTGGTCGACCTCGAGGACCCGTGGCAGGGGGATGACCTCGCCGTCGTCACCGAGGTACGCGTACGTCACCGAGGAGCAGGTCGGAAAGCAGCACGGGATCGGCAGGAAGTCCGAGGCGCGGAAGGAGCCCTCGGGGTGCGCGTCGATCCGCCGGATCACGTCCGGGATCGTCATCCGCCGAAGCGGGTCGTGGTCCGGGTGGCGGCCGGTGTGCGTGACCGGCTGGAACATCACGCCGCGCACGGCGGGATGCCGGATCCCGAACTCGACGAGCGGGCCGACTTCGTGCTCGTTCACATCTCGCTCGACGGCCGCCACGAGCATCACGTGCAGGTCGGCCTCGGCCAGCCGGTCGAGCGCCCGCAGTTTCGTCGCGAGCAGGGGCTGACCGCGGATCGCCCGGTACGTCTCGTCGGTGAGGCCGTCGAACTGGAGGTAGATGAGCGGCCGGCGGGCGGCGAGCTGGTCGAACCACGGGCCTCCCTCGGCGATTCGGAGACCGTTCGTGTTGACCATCGTGAAGCGGATGTCGCGTCGCTGGGCGGCGTCGAGCATGGGGATCAGGTCGGGATGGATCGTCGGCTCGCCGCCGCTGAACTGCACGACCTCCGGGTGGCCCTCGAGCTCCACGAACCGATCGAGCATCGACTCCACCTCGGTGAGCGTCAGGTTGAAGCCGGCCCCCGCGTTCGCAAAGCAGACGGGGCAGTCCAGGTTGCACGCCGTGTTGACCTCGATGAGCGCGAGGCAGGTGTGCTGGCGGTGCTCCGGGCAGAGCCCGCAGTCGAACGGACAACCCCGCTCGACCTCGGTCGACGTGCGGACCGGCGCCTGGCCCGGCTTGTTGAATTTGGCCTGTTCGACATACGCCCGCGCGTCGGCGTAGATCAGGCCCTCGAACCAGCCGTGATCCGGGCAGCGCTTCCGCAGAAAGACCTCGCCGTCGCGGAGCAGCACCTGTCCGTCGACCGCCGCCCGGCAGACCGGGCAGATCGAGCGGGTGACCTCGTGCAGGATCTCCCCGTCGGGGCGAGGGATCGATTGACGGGTGGGGACGACAGGCGACATCACGACTCCGGGTGGATACGACCAGGCTTGGCCAGGACGGCGTGCCGCAGGTGAGAGTGCGGTCACCGATCAACGGCTGCGGCGGCGGGTGGTGGCTGACTCAGGCTACAGCTTGACGGCGGAAGTCCACCTGCGCGGTGTCGCGGGCCACAGACCGAGATCGCAAAGACCTGAAATAGATGAGGCCGGTGCAACGCAGCGGGCGGTGTGAGCCACGGCACGTCGCCGGCGGTCGCCATCGTGACATCCTCCCCCGGATGGAAACGCTCGTCGCAACGTTCTTCCTCGGATTGGGAAGTGCGGCGAGCCCGTGCCTGCTCCCGCTGTATCCGGGCTTCATCGCGTATCTGGCGGGGACTCGAAGAGACGCGCAGCAACGCCGCCCGGCGGCGGCGCTTCTCGGCCTTGCGGTGCTCGCGGGCCTGCTGACGACGATGATCATCGTCGGCAGCGTCCTGTCGCTCCTGGCCCTGCCGTTCGGTGACGTCCTGCGATGGTCGGTTCCGGTAGCGACGGTCGTGCTCGTCGTCCTGGGCATCGTGCTGCTCTCAGGTCGCAACCCCTTCGAGCGTCTGGCCGGCGTGCAGGTGCCCGCCGTGGGGAGCTCTCTCGGCCAGGCATATGTCTACGGTCTGCTCGTCGGCCCGGTCGCGCTTCCGTGCGCGGGACCATTCCTGGTCGCGCTGCTCGCGATCTCGGTCGGCCTGTCCGACGCCCTCCTTCGGATCGGATCGTTCGCCGTCTATGGGCTCGGCTTCGGGCTCCCACTGGTCGCCCTTGCGATCGTCGGAGCGGCGCGCGGCCACCAGATCTCGCGCGTGCTCGCGAGGCATCACCTGGCAATCCTTCGCGCGGCTGGAGCGCTGCTCATCGTCACGGCGGTGTACGAGCTGCGCACCGCTGGGCTGCTGTAGCGAGACAGAGGCCTCGAATTACCTGGAGTGGCGCAGCCCAGGATCAGACTCCGCTGTATGCAAGCGCACGGTCCTCCCCGGATGCGAATGGCATCGTGACCCATATGCGATTGGCAGCAGCCCTACTCGCGGTCGCGGTGCTGGCATCGGCGTGCTCGTCGACCGGCTCCGACCGCAGTAGCTCCACGGCGCGTGAAGACGACCTCTGGCGCACGACGGCCATGCAGGACGTGGTAACCGGCGAGGAGGTCCGGATTGCGGACCTCGAGGGGAAGGTCGTCGCGATCGAGGCGATGGCCATCTGGTGCACCACCTGCCGGACACAGCAGCTCGAGGCCCAGGCGGCCCTCGAGCAGCTCGATTCGCCGGACGTCGCGTACATCAGTCTCGACGTCGATCCCAACGAGCGCGCGGGGGACCTCGCGGAGTACGCTCGCCGAGAGGGGTTCCAGTGGCGCTTTGTCGTGGCGCCAGAGGTGGTCTCGAGGTCGCTTGCCCGGACGTTCGGGGATCAGATCCTGTCACCGCCCGCGACGCCCATCGTCATTCTCGGCCCGGACGGCGACGTCCTGAGCCGGGACACCGGCATCTCGCGCGACTACGGTCGAAACCCGTACGTTGGGTACGACACCGTCGACCAGAATCCGTTCCTCTTCGAGGGTGAGCTCGACGGCCGGCTGCCGCCGAAAGAGCGAGTCGTGACGGTCGGCGAGGGGAACGAGGCCGTCGCTTTCCGTACTCCGAGCTCCGGAAGGACATATGCGATTGGCAGCAGCCCTACTCGCGGTCGCGGTGCTGGCATCGGCGTGCTCGTCGACCGGCTCCGACCGCAGTAGCTCCACGGCGCGTGAAGACGACCTCTGGCGCACGACG
>JACCTQ010000081.1 GCA_013812265.1 Actinomycetota bacterium | reverse complement strand
GAACCTCGTGGTCGCCGTTCTCGCGGCGCTGACGGTGGCTCTCTCGATGCGAGTGGTGGGAATATTGCTCATCGCGGCCTTGATGGTTCTTCCGGCGATCGCGGCGTCACGGGTCGCCTGGAGCATGCGCTCGGCTTTCTTCCTCTCGATCGGTGTCGGGCTCGTCTCGGTGCTGGGGGGGCTCACGATCGCGTACTACGCCGATCTTCCGCCCGGAGGCACGATCGTGCTCGTGGCTGCGGCCTTCGTGGTCGTCGCAGCGGCCGTCGAGGCTGTCCGTCCTGCCTAGCGCAGCCGGGCCGGAGGCCTAGCGCTCGCCGGGATATGCCTCGGGGCTGACCCCCAGACATGGCGAGGCGGACGGCTATGCAGGACGACTGGGGGCTGGGCGTTTCCGCGCTTGCGGCGCGGTTGTTCTAAGCGCGCTCGGCCGCCTCCGCCCGGTCGCCGCCGAACTCCACTGCGACCTCGAAGCGCTCCACCGACTGAACCTGACCGTCTGCAGTTTGCGCAGCCTTCTGCCGCAGAATGCTGGCTCGAGTCTCGCTGGCTTCCATGACGTTCTGGTTCCTCCAGAGTGTCAGCGTGATCGTCGTTCCGGCGTCGGCGTCGACGAGGACGTAGCCGCCCTCCATTCCTTCCAGTTGCTCCAGGCTGCTAGCGGCTTCCCGGAAGCTCTCGACTGCCTCGTCAATCTTCTCGGGCGCCACTGCGTAGCGGGCCACTCGTGCGAACATCGCTTTAGCCTCCCTCGCTGGTTGTGCTTTCAGGATGCCCCGAAAGGGCGTCGACGGATCTAGATGCTTGATCGGAAATTGGCACGCCGTCGGGGACGGCATCGACCAAGCCGGACGCCGCACTCGTCCGCGGGCAAGGCAGGATGCCTTGTCAAGGGCGAGGGCGAGGTACCGGCGCGGTGTCGAGGCCGCCATCCGGCCCGTGGGAATTTCCGATCAAGCATCTAGGACGGGCTGAGAGTCGCCTGACCGTGCAGGACCTGGCAGGCGTCGCACCAGACCACGATCTTCGAGTCCGCGGTCAACTTCACGTCACCCGGTATGGCGTATTCCTGGTTGCCGTAGGTCTCCCGTAGGAGGCCGAGGTTCGTACCGTCGCTGTCATCGTCGGCGTTCGGCTCGACGAGATAGAGATAGAGCTCGGGCGCGTAGCGCGTGCTGAACTCCTTCAGGATCAGCCGCCGCTCGCCGTTTTGTGCGCGGACGACCCTGACCGTGCCGGTGGTTCGGCGCGCTACGGACCTGAAGCTTCCGTTCATGGGCTCGAACGCCTGACTCTCGGCCCGCCCCTCCAGCACGCCCCAGCCGGCGAGCGCCAATCCCGCCGAAGCGGTAACGACGACACCAGTGAAAAGACGACGCCTCCGAATCATCGTGTCAGGTGTAGCACACTTCGGACGCGAAAGCGGCCTGCGGGGTGGACTCCGCCCCGCCGCTACAATCACTCGTCCTGCGCTGGTGGCGGAATTGGTAGACGCGCAAGGTTGAGGGCCTTGTGGCCCGTTGGGTCGTGGAGGTTCAAGTCCTCTCCAGCGCATCGGAACGCGTAGCGTCGCTTCTTGTCAACCGAACGGCCCGCTGAGCGGGCCCTTCGGCTTGACGCCGTCCGGCGGGCGCGCTACCTTCCTGTACGAACACACGTTCGCCAACCCGAGGAGGGCCGATGCTGAGCGACAGACAGCAGGAGATCTGGGATTTTCTCGTCGACTACGTCGGGCGCTCCGGGTACCCGCCGACGGTACGGGAGATCGGCGAAGCAGTGGGCCTCGCGTCACCCTCCACTGTGCACGCGCATCTCGCGAATCTCGAGCGAGCCGGGATGCTGCGCCGCGACCCGACGAAGCCGCGTGCGCTCGAGCTCACAGGTAATCGCCGCACAGAGCCGGTTTCCGCCAGCGCAGAAGCTCGCAAGCTGCCGCTGGTCGGACAGATCGCCGCAGGCGGCCCTCTCCTCGCCGAGCAGAACGTAGAGGACTACATCGGCGTCCCCGAGCCGCTCTCCACAGGCGGCGAGGAGTTCCTGCTCCAGGTCAAGGGCGACTCGATGATTCAGGCGGGCATCCTCGAAGGCGACTACGTCGTCGTTCGCCGGCAGGCGGATGCTCGTGACGGCGATATCGTGGTCGCGCTGGCGGGAGACGACGAAGCAGCCGACGAGGCGACCGTCAAGCGCTTCTTCCGCGAGAACGGGCGTGTGCGCCTTCAACCGGAGAACGACGCGCTCGACCCGATCTATGCACAGCACGTCCAGATTCTGGGCAAGGTGACCGGAGTGTTCCGCCGCGTCTAGCCATGGGGGTGACAGCGCTCAACAGGACCCTCGATCAGGAGCTGCTCGCGCTCGAGCGCGGGGCAAGCCTCGAATGCCTCGTTTGCGGCGAGTTCGTGCTGCACCGCGGTGGCTGCCTGGAGTGCCCCGAATGCGGAGCGCGCGTCGCCGGCGAGGTCCAATCCGAGGCACAATTGACACTGCAGGCCGGGTGACCGCGGGCCGGCATCAACCGGTCCGAGCGGAGGTGCCGCTTGCGGCGCCGACATTCAGGGTGGGCGGGCTCCGCCCGGCACCCGTCTGCAATGACTGGCCGAGTCAGTTCGAGTTCATGCCGGCCCCTGGCTTGGGCGAGCGCCGACGCTACAATTGACACTGCAGGCCGGGTGACCGCGGGCCGGCATCAACCGGTCCGAGGAAAGTCCGGACACCGAAGGGCAGGACGCTGGGGAAATCCCAGGCGGCGAAAGCCGACGGAAAGTGGCACAGAAAGGAGACCGCCACCGGCGTAGGACTCCGGAGACGCCGGAGAGGTAAGGGTGAAAAGGTGGGGTAAGAGCCCACCAGCGCCGTGGTGACACGGCGGCTAGCCAAACCCCGTCTGGTGCAAGGCGAACAGGCCCCGCTTGAGGTTGCCCGCCGAGGGGCCGGGTGCGCTGCTGGAGCCGTCGAGAGATCGGCGGCCTAGATGGATGGTCACCCCCGACAGAATCCGGCTTACAGGTCTGCTAAGGAAAGCCCTGCAAATGCGGGGCTTTCTATTTCGTCGTGCATCATCGCCCGTGCATCACGAGCCGGTGCCGGCGCTGCGAAGTCTGGGTGTCGCTCGCGGTCCGCGGGCAGGGCGACAGCCGGACCGTTCACCGCCGGGGGCATGGGCAAGGGGTTTGCCGCACACGAGCGATTTCGGTCGCGTCTGAGGAGAGCTTCGAACTCCGATAGCGTGGACGGCATCTCGTCACTGAGATTAGATGCCTAGCCACCGGGTTCATACCTACACTCGTGGTAGCCTACGCTGATGTTGGCTACGTCGAAGGTAGGTTAGTTGGCGCCATTCGTTAACCGTGAGGATGAACTCGCACGCCTTGAGGAATGGTGGACCAGGGCAAGCGACGGAAGCATCGGCCTTGTCTGGGGACGCCGTCGAGTCGGGAAGACGCTCCTCGTGCAGCGGTTTGCTGAAGGCAAGCGCGCCGTCTTCCATACCGCCGCGGGCCGGCCAGTCGAGGACGAGCTGACGCATCTCTCTCGCGCGGCCGCGGCCGTACTGGGCGGGGGTCTGCGCGATCTTGCTGCCCGGCCTTTCACTGACTGGGAGGACGCGCTCGAGACCTTCGCGGCTGCGGCTCAGGCCGAGCCGCTTCTCCTCGTCCTCGACGAGTTCCCGACTCTCGTCGACGTCGCTCCGGATCTCGAGAATCGCGTGCGCGCGTTCTGGGACCGTGCCCGGACGCAAGCGAAGCTCCGAATCCTGCTCCTCGGCTCCGCACTTCGCACGATGGAGCGCATTCAGACCGAACGCGCACCGTTGTACGGACGGATCGACCTGTCGCTGCTCGTCCATCCGTTCCGCCCGCACGAGGCGGCACTCATGCTGCGACGGCTGAAGCCAGCCGACCGCGCGCTCGTCTATGGGCTCGTTGGCGGCGTTCCTCTCTACCTCGAGTGGTGGGACCAACGCGCGAGCGTCCGTGAGAACCTCCTTCGACTGGTCTGCACGCCCGGCGGGCAACTGCTCACCGAGGGCGAACTCGTTCTCGCGTCGGAGCTCGATCTTTCGGATCTTGGTCGACGGATCGTCTACGCAATCGCGACCGGCAGGACGAAGTTCAACGAGATCCAACAGGTCGTGAGAACTGATCCCACCCGGACGCTCGATCGATTGGGCCAGCTGCGCATCGTCGAGAAGGTCGTCCCGGTGACGGCCGATCCCAGGCGCGCCCGAACGAACTTCTACCGGATCGCCGACAACCTCCTCGCCTTCTGGCTCGGGATCGTGGATAAGTATCGAGCCGAGATCGACCGCGGCCTGGGTAGATCGGTTCTCCCCGTCCTCGTCTCTGACCTGGACGATCATCTCGGTGACCGATACGAAGAGGCGTTTCGGTTCCATCTCCGGCGACTTGCCGACGCAGGCGAGCTGGGAGAAGGCATCGTCGCGGTCGGCCCCTTCTGGGCAGACCAACCGCAGCAAGTCGAAATCGACGCCGTGGCTCTGGCTGGAAGGGACCGCGAGGCGGTTCTGGTCGGCGAGAGCAAGTGGGCGAGAACCGAGGACGCCGGCCGCCTGTGCCGCGTGCTCGCAGCGAAGGCGCAGGCACTTCCGAACCGTGCGACCGACCTTCGCTACGCCGTCTGTGCCCGCGGGCGCCTCACCAACGTGCCCAGCGATGCGCTGGCTGTCACCGCGGCCGACATCTTCCGTGCCAACGCGGCCTAAGAACCTCCCTGCGGCGTAGGCTTCCGCGGGTAGGCGAGGTCAGTTGGGGCGCACGGGCGCCTCACCAGCCGTCGCCTCTCGAGCCAGCTGCTCGAGGCTGCCGACAAGCGGTAACGCGATCCAGCCTTCTCGTCTCGCTGACTCGAGGAGATCGTCCGGAATCGGCTCGCAGAGCCCAAGGGCGCTGGCTCGCGCAACGAGTGCCGAGATGAGCGCGTCGAAGCAGTCCTCGTTCTGTTCGCAAGCCATCTCGTGATCGGGCGCGAGCGTCAGCCAGGGCGCACGCTCGTGAAGCTCCTCTATCGATCGTGTGCGATCGAGCTCGAAGCTGGCGCGTGCAGCACGTGGGTACACCTCGACAAACCGGCCGGCACCAGTGCGGTCGGCCTGCCATTCGGAGAGCAGCCGCGCAGCTCTGAACGCTGGCACTGCGAGCTTGTCCGCGGAGACGCTCAAGGGCTGCCGCCTGGTCCTCCTCCAGACGAACTCATCCGTTCGCCGAAGCCGCAGGTCCACGCTGTCGAAGCCCGGCCATGGCTCCATCTTGTGGTGCGCCGAGACAGACGCGACGAAGCCGTCGGGCCACCCGAACGGAACGTCTATGCCGACCTTGTCTACGTCGGCGACCAGCCGGCGCAGCTCGTCGTCATCGACTCCCGCTTGCAGATGCGCCACCCTTGCTGCGCCGGCCTCCCATCTGATGACACACGCGGCGGTCCTCGCGGGAGACGAAGCGAGGTCGACGCCGAGGGTACGCATCATCGTCGGAGGATACGACCCCCCTTCAGCCAACCCAGCGGAGCCGCTTGATCGCACCCCGGAGCTCGTGCGCGTTCACGCGCGTGTAGCGCTGCGTCGAATCGAGGTGCTTGTGGCCGAGGAGCTCCTGGATCTGGCGCAGGTTCGCGCCGGCGTGAAGGAGCTCGGACGCGAAGACGTGGCGGAGCGTGTGCGGCGTGACGCGCTTGCGCTCGTTGACGCCGCTCGCGTCGACGTAGTGACGGAACACCTGGCCGAGTTGTGTCGGGTGGAGCCGGCTGCCCTGGACACCGACGAAGACCGCCTGCTCGGTCAGCGGGACGCGCGTCGCGTAGTACTCGGCGAAGAGCGGCGCGAGCGCCGGGTGGACCGGAATCGTTCGCTGCCGGCCGCCCTTCGCCTTGCGCACCCGCAGCAGGCGGCGGGAGAGGTCGACGTCGTCCCAGTCGAGCCCGAGCAGCTCGCCGCGACGCAGTCCGCCGTAGGCCATCAGCGCCAGCAGCAGCCGGTCGCGCTCCGGCTTACCCGGGAAGTGCCGCTCCCAGAGGTCGTCGCGCGCCGGCTGCGCGAGTAGGCGCTCGAGCTCGCCCATCGTCAGCACGTCCGGCAGCGTCTCCGGCTTCTTCGGCGTCCGCAGCGGCAGCGCCGGGTCGAGCACGATTCGCTCCTCCTCGACGAGGAAGCGGAAGAAGCATTTGAGCGCCGCCGTCGTCCGCGCCTGGCTCGAGACGGCCGGGCGGCGCTTCTGCTCCTCCGCGAGGAAGGCCCGCAGATGCGTCACCTTCATGTCGCCCAGATCGCGGATCACCTGACCCTGCAGGTAATCCAGACACGCCGAAACGTCACGTTCGTAAGCCGAGCACGTCATCGGGGCAAGGCGTCGCTCCGACTCGCAAAAGCGCAGGAAATCGGCCAGTTCTTCCTTCCAACCTTCCATCGTCGCTCCTCCTATGGGCAGCCTTCCGGCCCCCGCTGGGGCGACCCTGAGGACTATCCGGCTTATAGGTCTGCTACGGAAGAACCCTGCATTTGCAGGGTTCTCCTATTGATGCGCTCGATCGCGGTGCATCACCCGTGCTTCACACACCTGCCGGCCAAGCCCACGGTTCGTTGAGGTGGGAACCGTAGTCCCTCTATTCACGCGGAATCCGTCGTGGTGACCTCGACGAACGCCGCCCGAAATGACAATCGTGTGCTTCGTGGGAGCCCAGCCAGTCCTGCAAAAGAGGCTGTTCTTCCGGCCTACGGCTCTCCCCCGTGGCTCGCGGGGTTGCTCGCTCGGCGAAGCCTGGACACGGCCACGTCAGCTCGCGGCGGCCACCAG
>JACCTQ010000078.1 GCA_013812265.1 Actinomycetota bacterium | reverse complement strand
CGCCGTCGCGCGCCAGCTCCTGAACAAGGGCCACCAGGTGCGCGCGCTCACGCGCAGCCCCGGCTCGTCCCAAGCAGTCGCGCTCGAAGAGGCGGGCGCAGAGGTCGTGGGCGGCGACCTCGAGGATCGCAGATCGTGCACGAGCGCGGCCCAGGGGGTGGATGCGATCTTCGCGATGGCGACGCCCTTCGAGGCCGGCCTGGAAGCCGAGGTTCGCCAGGGCGAGAACATGCTCGCGGCAGCCAAGGCGGAAGGCGTTCAGCACCTGGTCTACTCCTCGGTCGCGAGCGCCGACCAGTCGACCGGCATCCCGCACTTCGACTCCAAGTTCGAGATCGAGCAGAAGATCGAGAACTCGGGAGTCCCCTATACGATCGTTGCGCCGGTCTACTTCATGGAGAACCTGTTCGCACCCTGGACGATCTCGGGCTTACAGGAGGGGAAGCTGGCCATGGCCGTTCCCAATTCGCGTGTTCCCCAGCAGATCGCTCTCGAGGACATCGCGGGCTTCGTCGTGCTCGCGCTCGAGAGCCGCGATCGCTTCCTCGCAAACCGGATCGACATCGCCGGCGATGAGGTCACGGGCGAAGAGGCTGCTGAGATCATCTCGCGCGCGAGTGGCCGCGGGATCGAATATGTCGAGATCCCGCCCGAGCAGCGGAACGCGATGGGCGAGGACGTCGCCAAGATGCTCGACTGGTTCGACGAGACCGGCTACAGCGTGGACATCGAGGCTCAACACCGCCAGTATCCCGAGGTCGACTGGCACACGTACGAGAAGTGGGCGAAGGCTCAGGATTGGAGCGTCCTCAAGGAGCCCGGCGATTCCCGCTGATCCCGCGCCTCCTGCCAACCGCCGGACGCGCTGACTTGGCCCCGAGGATGACGCAACACGCAGGGTCTTCGTACGAACGGAGCGGCGCCGAGCGCACCGCAACCAGGTCGCTCGGCTTCCACGCCCAGGGAAAGTGCGCAGGCTCTCTTTGAGTGACGAGCGGCGCAGAAGGCGGCGACGGAGATCAGGCCTCCCACGGCTGGTCATGGCTCGCCGGCGACAGCGAGTTTTCCGCGGAGACGCGCCAGAGCCTGTCGCGCTCGCTTTCCCCGACTACGACCGAAGCGTTACGCGCACCTGGACGATGCAGTCGAGAGCTCCGTCTTTCGCGGAAAGGGCGACCGCCTCCAGCGTGCCCGCCTGGGGCCGTCCGACCGTGTAGGGGAACGCCGCGTTCCAGCGTCCCGAAACCCCCGTCACGGGCCGCTCCCGAATGAGCCGCCCGCCGGCGCCGCGAATCAGGACGACCAGCGAGTGCTCGAACAGGTTGCGCTCCCGGCCGGACGCCGTGACCCGCCCGCCCCTTACGGAGAAGCGTCCCAGTGTCAGACAGCGATCGGGCGCACGCCGGATCTGCGCGCCGGGCACGGGCGGCACGGCCTTCCAGAGGTCGATGACCAGTCGCTCCGGTCCCGAGAGAACGAAGTAGGAGACGTACTTGAAGCGCTGCGGTTGCGCTTCGACCTCGATGAAGATGCTGCCCGTTCCCTGCCGGACGAGGACACGCACGCCGAGCGCCGTCACGCGAGCCGCCGAGGTGCGGATGCCGGGGGAGCTGACTCGCAGTCGGGCGACACCGTCCCCGAACGGCTGGGGATCCGTCGCGTCGACCTCGTGGAACCGGAGCGGACCCTCCGTGAAGTCGACGACCACGCGGACGAACGCCAGATTGTCCCCGACTCGCACGCCGACAGCCCGATGAGCCATCGCCGTGCCGGCAGTCAGCGCGGCCGCAGCGAGCGACGCGAGCGCGAGCGCGAGCGCGGCGCAGAGGACTCTTCTCATGGCGAATAGGAGAGCACAGCCGCGGCCCGGCTGCCGAAGCTGGTCCCGGCGCAGGACAGCGTCCAGAGGATGTCGGCGGCACGATCGACGGTAAACTGGGTCGCAGCGCTTTCTTCCCTCTCCGCCCGAGCCCGGCGCGCCGAGGTGCACGGAAACTTCGTCTGCAGCCGCCCTGACAGCATCGCCGGCCGTCCGAAGCCGCCGTCCGAAGCCGAACTTCGCCGCTGAGACGTGGATCGCAGCCACGATGCGTCGCCGGAAGTCCCGAACGGGTGCCACCACCGCGACCGGCCTTGGCTCTCGAGACGCTCGACGACCCCGATCGCGAGGTCACATGAGACCGGCCTAGCCGGCAGAACTCGAACGCAGGCGTCTGCACGATGGTCGTGCGATGGTCCGAAACGCCCGCATAGCGCGATTTCTGCTAATCGGGCTCATCCCTGCGGAGCGTCGCTCGCAGTGGCTGGGGCGCCCGCCGGGACGGTAAGGCGCCGAGAGCCGTTTCGCGACGATTCGCCCCGGCGGTTGTGTCCTGACTCTCAGTATGAGAAAATCTTCTCCTCTGACGGCACACTGAGGGAGGGTCATGGCTGCCAAGTCACCGTGAAGCGCGGCACGACCGGGAAGTTCAGGTTCAACCTCTCGCCTCGAATTGTCGGGTGATCGCGACCAGTGAGGCTTACGAGTCAAAACAGGCATGCCTGGCAGGCATCGAATCGGTACGGAAGAACGCGCCCGAGGGCGACCAGCGGGTGAGCGTAGGGAACTGGAGGAGGAATGAGCGTCGTAGAGCCGCGGCGAGCGGGAACGATGGTGACGCGCGACTCCGAGCACTTGGGGAGCAGCGTTCCGACGCGAAGGTTCAAGCCATCAGGAGGGTGCAGATGAGTTCACGCAAATCGACAGCGGGCCTGCGCGGTGTTGTGCCACTGCTCGCGCTGGTGGCAACGATCGGTGCCGCCCTGACCGGCTTGGCTCCGCGCGCCGCCGCGGCCACGACGTACACGGCATCGCTCAGCGGTACGCAGGAGTCGCCACCGAACGCCTCACCGGCGACTGGATTCGCGACGGTCGTCCTCAGCACCGATGAGACGATGATCACGGTCGATCTGACTTTCTCCGGTCTAACGGCCTTTGCGACGGCGGCACACATTCACGGCCCCGCGGCGCCGGGGACGAACGCACCAGTCCTGTTGACGTTCAACGGCTTTCCAGCCGCGATGAGCGGCACATACATGCAGTCGTTCGCGATCACCCCGACCCAGGTTGTGCACCTGAAGGGCGGGCTCCTCTACGTCAACATTCACAGCGTGAGCTTCCCGGGTGGGGAGATTCGCGGCCAGCTCGAATCCGCATCGACCGCAGCCCGAATGAGCCGCGTTGCCGCCTCTCGGACACCGGCCGGGGTGCTCGTTCGCTGGCGCACGGCCTCGGAGCTGGACTTGCTCGGCTTCAACGTCTACCGCCAGGTGAACGGGCAGCGCAAGCGGCTCAACACGCACCTGATCGTGGCGCACGGAGCAGGTGCATACTCCTACCTCGACCGCTACGCGCCGCAAAGGAAGAGGGTTCGCTTCTGGATCCAGGCCGTTAACGCGGATGGCTCGAGGAACTGGTACGGGCCGGCGGAGGTTGCCCGAACGCTGAGTTGAACCGGGCCAGGCGACTGGCCTGAGAGGCGCGGCGCTAGAGCAGTCGTCGCGCCGCGGCGAGAGGAGACGATGGCGACGCCCTAGCTCCGCGAGTACGTGCCGTTCGCGTCCGCGGCTGGTCTCGGAGGATGGTTCTCAGGGTCTCACCGGCCGCTGCCGCGGACGTGACCGTCGCTGGCTTCACCAACGGATGCTTTGGCGTGGGCTGTACGCCGGCGAAGACGAATGCGCCGTACGCGGTGTCCCTCTTGGGGTTCACGTAACCAACGCGACCTTCAGCGGAACGTCTGCTGGCGGAGCCGGCGCGTAAGCGGCTTGATACGACGGCTTTCCGCGTGACGGAGCGGCGCAGGAGTCGAACCTACCCAGCCGTGGGCTACACGACCTCACCGGTTTTGTGCCCGCGGTCCGGGTGGTTAGTTCCCTAACCCACATTACGGGTCAGGCGCCCCGGTCGGCGATTCGGACACCTACCGCAGTGAGCCGCTCGCGCACGCGCGCCGCGAGCATGAAATCGCCCTTCGCCTCCAGGATTCCGAGCGCCGTGGTCCCGTGGCGGGCGGCCTCCTCCAGCTTTCCCGCGAGGGCGAGCGTCTCCGCGAAGTAGGAGTATGCGAGCGGGCGCCCAAAGCAGAAGTCGATGCGGTCGGCGAGCTCGACGGCGTGCCGACCTACGGCCTCGGCCTCCACGAGCCGGTTCTCGTGGGCCAGCAAGAGCCCTTCGACGAAGCCGATGAACACGAAGTTGATGACGTTGTCGGTGGCGGTCGTCGGCGCGCCTGGTCGAGCGCCTCGCGTGCGGCGGCAAGCTTGCGCTGGCTGACGAGAACCATCGCGAGCATGGCGGCGATCGTGGAGGAGTACACGTGCTCGCCGAGCTCCTCGAGGCCGTGAAAGCCGTCGCGGAGGGTTCGCTCGGCTTGCTGCCAATCCCCGGCTTGGATCTCGATCTTCGCCTCGGTGATGGCGTGTGCTCGCACGCTGACGAGGAGACCCGCATCTGCGAACACCCGTCGGGCTCCGCGCACAAGCCCTAGCGCGCGGCCGATCTCGCCCTTCATTGCCAGGAGGCTGCCGGTGACAGCGCGCTCTGCGGCGCGTATCAGCGGACCATCGTCGTCGCGCGAGAGCTCGCTGACGCGTGCGAGTGCATCGTCGACCGGAATCGGGCCGTAAACGAGCGCCCCCAGCAGGAGCTGACGGGTGCGTCGGTCGATATGGC
>JACCTQ010000056.1 GCA_013812265.1 Actinomycetota bacterium | reverse complement strand
CGCCAGGGGCGGATCGGCACGTACGCGATCTTCTGGAATCACGAGGCGATGCAGGTGGGCTCGGCCTACACGCTCGCCGACGAGGACTGGATCTTCCCGAGCTACCGCGAGTCCGCGATCGGGCTCTTGCGCGGCATGCCCGCCTCGACCGTCCTGTCGTGGTGGCGGGGGCACCCGTCGGGCTGGTGGAACCCAGCCGACTACAACGTGGCGTCGATCTGCGTCCCGATCGCGACGCATGTTCCTCATGCCGCAGGGCTGGCCTGGGGCAAGCGGCTGCGCGGGGAGTCGGCCTGCGCGATCGCATACTTCGGGGACGGGGCCACCTCGGAGGGCGCGTTCCACGAGGGCGCGAACTTCGCCGCGGTGATGCGCGCTCCGCTCGTCCTCTTCTGCAACAACAACCAATGGGCCATCTCAACGCCGCTCTCGGCGCAGACGCGCGCAGAGACCCTGGCCGACAAGGCGATTGGCTACGGCATGCCCGGAGTCCGGGTGGACGGAGGCGACATCCTCGCCGTCTACGAGGCAACTCGCGAGGCGGTCGCGCGCGCCCGCGCCGGCGAGGGACCGACCTTCATCGAGGCGGTCACCTACCGAGCGGCGCCGCACGCGACGGCCGACGACCCGAGCGCTTACATCGACCTCGAGCGAGTCGCGGAGGAGCGGGAGCGCGAGTGCGTGGGGCGGTTCGACGGCTACTTGCGTCGTGCCGGACTCCTCACGGACGAGATGGCGCAGGCCATCCGCGCAGAGGCGGCGGACGTCCTGCGGAAGGGGATCGCGGACGCCGAAGCAGAGCCCCCCGCCGACGTGTCGCTTGTCTTCGCGCACGCGTACGCCGACCCGCCGGCGTCGTTCGCCACCGAGCTGGCGGAGTTGCGGCGGCTCAGCGGACGAACGGGCGAGGCCGCGCCGGACGAGAGTCACGGCGGTCAGGTCTAGCGGGTGGCTGAGCTGACGCTGGTCGAGGCGATCAACAGCTGCTTCCACCACGAGCTACAGCGGGACGACTCCGTGATGGTGATGGGCGAGGACGTCGGTCGCGCCGGCGGCGTCTTCCGGGCGACGGCGGGGTTGCGCGACCGCTTCGGCCCCGATCGCTGCGTCGACACGCCGCTCGCCGAGGCCGGGATCCTCGGGACGGCTGTCGGACTCTGCATGGCGGGCTGGCGTCCCGTTTGCGAGCTGCAGTACGACGCCTTCAGCTACCCGGCGCTCGACCAGCTGATTACCCACGTCGGCCGGTACCGCTGGCGGACACGCGGCGGTATGGAGTTTCCGATCACGATCCGGATGCCGTACGGCGGCGGCGTTCGCGCCCCGGAGCTCCACGACGACTCCCCCGAGACCTACTACGTGCACACGCCGGGCGTCAAGGTGGCGATCCCGTCCACGCCTTCCGATGCCAAGGGCCTCTTGGCGGCGGCGATCCGCGATCCCGACCCGGTCGTCGTCTTCGAGCCGAAGCTGCACTACCGCACCATGCGCGGCGAGGTGCCCGAGGGCGACCATGTCGTCCCGCTCGGCAAGGCGCGGGTCG
Organism: Actinomycetota bacterium; assembly: GCA_013812265.1. Taxonomy (GTDB): domain Bacteria; phylum Actinomycetota; class Thermoleophilia; order Gaiellales; family Gaiellaceae; genus JACCTQ01. The sequence continues at coordinate 2,214 of JACCTQ010000056.1, read as the reverse complement.
CGCGGATGGGCTCGGATCTGACGCTCGTCGCTTACGGGTCGATGGTGCCACTCGTCGAGCGCGCGGCGGACGCGCTCGGGGGCGATGCGAGCGTCGAGGTGCTGGACGTGCGGACGCTCAAGCCGCTCGACGAGCAAGCGCTGCTCGCGTCCGCGGCGAAGACTGGGAGAGTGGTGATCGTGCAAGAGGCTCCGAGGACGTGCGGCTACGCCGCCGAGCTGGCGGCGATCCTGGCCGAGAAGGCGATCCTCGACTTGCGTGGGCCGGTGCTCCGGGTAACCGGGTATGACGTGCCCTACCCCTACTGGCAGATCGAGGACGCCTACATGCCGTCCGTCGAGCGCGTGGTGGACGCGGCTCGCAAGCTGCTGCAGTACTGATGGCCTACCAGTTCAAGCTCCCGGACCTCGGAGAGGGCCTGACCGAGGGCGAGGTCGCCCGCTGGCTCGTGTGCGAAGGACAGGAGATCGCCGAGGATGACCCGCTCGTCGAGATCCAGACCGACAAGACGACGGTCGAGATCCCTTCCCCGGCCGCCGGCAAGGTGGCGCGCATTCTTGTCGAGGAGGGGCAGGTGGTGGCGGTCGGAACCGTGCTGGTCGTCATCGGCGGCGACGGCACGGCTCCTCCCGTCGAGGAGGCCGTGGGTGAGGAACCAGCTCGAGCCCCAGCCCCTGTCCGGCCCGCCCCCTCGGCGGGAGGGCGCGTCCGCGCGACCCCGCTCGTGCGTCGTATCGCACAGGAGCTCGGCGTCGCGCTCGAAGAGATGGCCGGCACCGGGCCGCAGGGGCAGATCACCGAGGATGACGTTCGGGCGGCCTCCGTGCCGGTCGGCCCGGTCCTTCGTCAACGGCTTCGGGGCGTGCGCCGGTTGATTGCGGAGCACCTGACGGTCTCGCATCGTGAGGTGCCCGCGGTCACGGTGGTCGAGGAATGCGACTTCACCTCGCTCGACCATGCTCGTGGAGACCGTACGTACCTGCCCTACCTGCTCGCCGCGACCGTCGCCGGCCTCCAGGCGTTTCCGGAGCTGAACGCGACGCTCGACGGCGAGGACATCGTGCTCTGGGACCGGTACGACCTGGGCATTGCCGTCCAGACCGAGGAGGGACTCGTCGTGCCGGTGCTCAGGGAAGCGGGCGGGAAAACCCTGGACGAGCTCGAGGCCGAGGCCGGACGCCTGGCCGAGGGCGCCCGAGCGGGCACGCTGAAGGCGGACGAGCTTCGTGGCTCGACGTTCACGATCACGAGCGCCGGGAAGCTCGGCGGCCTGTTCGCAACCCCGCTGGTGAACTACCCGGAGGTCGGCATCCTGGGCCTCCACCGGATCGCGGAACGGCCTGCGGTCGTCGCAGGGCAGGTGGTGGCACGACGCATCGGCTGGCTCTCGTGTACGTTCGACCACCGGGTGGTGGACGGCGCCCGCGCGAGCGCGTTCCTGCTCGACGTGATCGGGCGCCTGCAAGACCCCGCGGCGTGAAGGCCTGCTCTGGGATGTCTACCTTCTCGGGCATACGACCATCCCATATCACGCCTCTAAACTGACCGGGCGTGAGCGATTGGTACTGGATCGGCGTGCTCGTGGGACTCGGTGTGGCGTTTGGTGTGCTCTTCGCCGGACTGCTTGCCTCCACGCGAGTCGGCCTGCTCGCGGCAGCGCTGCTCGGTACAGCTGCGGCCGTCTTCGTCGGTCTCGCGATCGACAACTGGAACGAAGCGGTGGGCGGGGCGGTCGGCGGCCTTCTGGGTGCCCTCGGGGCAGGGCAGGTTGTGCGGCGGGCTCTACACCGCGGCGGGACACGAGGCGGAACGGCGCTGCTCGTCGCCGGCGCGGCGGTTCTGCTCGCGGCGCTCGCGTTCGTTCCGGTGGTCGGGTACCTCCACGGCGTCGCTGTCCCGGCTCTCGCCGGCAGGCTCCGGCGATCCGCAGGCCGGCGCCATGCAGGGCTGCGCTCGCTCGCGCGTGACTAGCCAGCGAACGCCGAAGAAGCTGGTACTGATCGTCATCGACGGGTTGACGCCCGCGCTGTTGGAGCATGCCTTCGACGACAAGCGCACACCGGCGCTGTCGTTCCTCGCGGAGCACGGCCGCTACCGGCGTGCCGTGTCGACGTTTCCTTCCTTGACGCCGGTGTGCCTGTCGTCGATTGCGACCGGTGCGCACCCGGACGTCCACGAGATCCCCCACCTCGTGTGGTACCACCGGGGCGAAGG